>JBEPYP010000001.1:0-25237 GCA_041641355.1 Thermoproteota archaeon
CTTCATATGAAGTTAAGGTGTATTCCAGTTTGGTTTCCTATGGGAAACTGACTGCTATGGAGTTAAGCAAAATCTCCAAAGTACCTTATAATAAGATATACGAAGTTCTATTAAGCTTAGAGAAAAAAGGTTTCATAAGAGTAGAAGAAAGAAGACCAGCTAGATATTATCCTGTAGAACCTAAGATAGCTTTAGAGAAGTTGAGGAAGGATATAGAAGAAAGGGTAAAAAGCAACATCGAACTCGCTCTTTCAGATCTTTCTTCTATATTCGAAAAGAAAGGTGTTAGAGAAAAATCTGATGTTTGGCTCATAAGGGGTAAGGATGATATTATGAATAAGTTAAAGGATGTTATAGCTAGGTGCAAATTTGAACTTTTCGTTTCAGTACCTAAGATAACAGAGACTCTATTTCCTTTGAATACAATAATAGCAAGTCTTAGCGTGAAAGATGTCAAGATATTCGCCCTTGTAAGCAATGAGCTAAGTAGCGATCTCATACGCATGTTCAAGGAAGTCGCAAATGTAAGGATTGCAGGGAAGATGTTTGGAGGCGGCGTGATATCTGATTCAAAGGAGGTCCTGCTATTGCTTCCTGAAGAAGGAGAAACTACTGCTATATGGTCAGATCATATAGGCCTTGCTAGTTTTGCCAAAAGCTACTTCATGTATATTTGGGAGATCTCCGCTCTTGCATGATGGGCTGGCCCGGATTCGAACCGGGGTCCTCCTGCGTGTGAGGCAGGCATCTTAACCAGGCTCGACCACCAGCCCTAAGAATAAAATTACAGCACTATTTCTTAACTATTTCTCTCCTTTTCAATCTGAGATTTTTTCTCCTGCATTTCCTACATTTGTCAGCCTTTATAGAATTCCTTGCCCCACATTCCCTGCATATTTTATAATAAAGCAAATATCTCTGTGCTAATTGTATCTTCTCAGGATCCGTTAAGGGCATACAAAATTATCACTTTGATTCCTTATTTAAGTTTTTCTTTTAAATTTTTCTTAAGATATATATCATGCTAGTTGCAATATATAGTTGAATCACATGAGAGCTAGAGTTTGTCGAGTTTGTGCCATTAGTGGGGTCCTCTGTAATGTATGTGATGATAATCTAGCTAAAGGTATAATATCTGATATAGAAATTTCTGTCGCAAAAGAACTTTATGAAGCTGAGTTGAGTTTCAGAGAATTACAAGATATAAGTTTAGAATACGTGGCTGAAGCAGAGGACGGAGATGTTTTCGTTTTCGTATCTTCTCAAGGTTATCTAAATCCTTCTTTGTTACTTTCACTTTCTAATCTTTTATCTAAAAAGATGAAGAAGAATGTTAAGATTGTGGAGAAGAGTAAGGACATTAAACGCCTGATGAGTCAATTCTTTTATCCTTATAAAGTCTTGAGCGTGAATGAAGTATGGTCTCCGGATGGTTCTCATGAATATAATGTTAGACTTACTCCTGTAGATTTAAAGAGATTGATCTCTAAGCTAGCAAGTATGGAGAAAATTCTTTCAAATTTATTATCCTCTAATGTGCGTATAATAACGGATTAGAATGAAGAAGTATTGGATAAAGGATCTGCCCAATTTAGAAAATCAAGAAGTTGAATTACTAGGCTGGGTTCATGAAATAAGAGAGACGAAACCGATAATTTTCATAATTCTAAGAGATTCTACTGGCAAAGCGCAGATAACTGTGAAAAAAGGCGATTTCGATGAAGAATTCATAAAAATAATCGAGAGTCTTCATCATGAAGACATAATAAAAGTTAAAGGGAAAGTCATCAAGTCTTCTATAGCTAAGCTAGGTTATGAAGTAATACCGAAGGAAATAACCTTGATAAGTAAAGCTAAGCATCCATTACCACTAGACGTCAGCGGTAAAGTTGGTGCTGAGCTTAGTACTATACTAGATGCAAGATACCTCTCTCTAAGGAGGGATGAGTACTTTTATGTGTTCAAAATCCAAACTTTGTTGATAAAGCATATTAGAGAATTTCTTTATAGAGAAGGTTTCACAGAAATCTTCACTCCTAAGATAATAAGGTTCGCTACAGAAGGGGGTGCTGAGTTATTCAAAGTAGATTACTTTGGTAAAGAGGCTTTCTTAGCTCAGAGTCCTCAAATATACAAGGAAATGTGTGCAGGGGTATTTGAGAAAGTATTTGAAATAGCCCAATATTATAGGGCAGAGAAGTCTAGGACTAATTTTCATCTAGCTGAGTTCATATCTTTCGATGTGGAGTGCGCTTTTTACACCTACGAGGAGATGATGGATTTATTAGAAGAGCTATTAAAATATTCGATTGGGAAGACCTATGAAGAAGGGGAAGAATATTTTGAGAAACTAGGTTGCGAAAGGCTTGAATTAGATTATAAGTTTGAGAGACTGACATATGCCGAGGTTATAGATATGCTAAAGCCTTATGGTTTTAAGTGGAAAGATGACATCACCCAATCCGCTTTAAATATACTCCAAGAAAAAATTGGAAGGAAATTCTATTTCATAAAAGACTGGCACACAACCTTAAAGCCTTTCTATACAAAAGAACACGAAGAAAATCCAGAAATCACGAAGTCCTTTGATTTAAATCTAGGCTTCCTCGAGATAGCTTCTGGAGGCGAGAGGATAAATACTAGCGAGGAATTGATAGGAAAGCTCAAAAAGAATAATTTAAACGTTGAGAATTTCAGCCTTTTCATAAAGGCTCTGGACATCGCTTCTCCTCCCCATGCAGGTTTTGGATTGGGCATTTCGAGGTTGCTCATGATGCTTACGGGCAAGAAGAACATAAGAGAGGCGGTACTTTTCCCAAGGGACGTAGATAGATTATTACCTTAAGCTTTTTGTTCAGGTTAGAGGTCATAATCTAAAGGAGTTTAAGCTTCGAGGTTACTTCATCTATTTTATGTTCTTCATCAGGACCAATACCAATGCAAGTTATAGTTCCTGGTTCTAGCTGGGTCAATCCCTTGTCCTCTATCAAGACCGCATTCAGACCTTCTTTTTTGGCTTTTTCGTATATTTTCAATAGTTCCTCTAAACTGTTTACTTTCAAAACCACTTTCTTTTGACCTTCATTAAGCCACTTTTCTGCCTTAATTCTTTCCTTACTCAGCACTTCTAAGAAAGCTGTGAGGGAAGCATGGGCTACCTGGGCTGCTAGCTTACCTTTGCCCATTTTTATGTCTGTTCTAACTACGATTACCTGTTTCATCTAATATTTATCCAAGCCCAGTCAATATATAATGATGCGTGATTTTCTAGTGATAGGAGCAGGACCTACGGGTTTATCTGCTTCAATAGAGCTTTCTAAGAAGAACATGGATGTTTTAGTCTTTGAGGAAGACAATAAAATAGGCGTTCCTAGGCATTGTACTGGCGTGATAAGCTCCGAAGCAGCTAAGCTAATAGGTAATGCTGCTTTTTCAAGTACGATAAAAAAGATAAAGACTGCCTATTTCATATACGATAATAAAAGGATAGAAATCTCTTTTCCTAAAGAAGTAACAAACGTATTGGAAAGAATAAGATTTGAGGAAATTTTATTCGATGAGGCAAACAAACTCGGTGCTGAAATCTTCCTAGGTGAAAAAGTCAAGAAAATATCTATTCTTAAAGATAGGGTATCTGTAGTTACTAAACGAGGGGAATTTGAAGCTAGAGCGTTGATATATGCTGCAGGTTCTAAGCCAAGCCTGTTAAGCTTTTTGAGGAACCCTATTTCTATACCTGCAATGCAATATGAAATGGAAGGAGATCCTATCGATGAAAGCGCGGTTGAGATAACATTTTGTGAAGAAGCAAAGGGGTTCTTTGCATGGAAAGCTCCAACTTCAAGCCACTCGTTTTTGATAGGTTTGGCCAATTCTAGCATTTCTCCTAAAAAGGCTTTGGATAAATTTATTCAAAAAAGGGGTATCAAGGGCAAGATAAGCGCTATATATAGCGGCAAAATAATAACGGGAGGAGCTGTATCTAGGAATATTTTCGATAATGTAGCCATAATAGGTGATTCTGCAGGTCACGTTAAGCCTACAACTGGAGGGGGTTTATTTTTCGGCATCTTAGGGGCTAAGATAGTAGGTTCTCTTTTTCCTTTTTATTTGGAAACAAGAGATCTTTCTGTTTTGAAAAAAATGGAAGAATTGACAGAATATTGGATTAGAAAAAGGATCTCTAGAATGAAAAAATTCTCAGATTTCTTTTTTAAGCTAGGGGATAAACAGAGGGAATTAATTCTGGATACTATAGCTAATACGAACGCAATTGGTAGATTGAAAGAAGAAATCCAAGATTATCACGAGAACGTGATTGCTCTTTTGATCAAGGATTTGAGCCTAAATTACAATTCTTTATTTGGCTTGATAAAGTCTTTTCTTTATCGTAAATAAGTTTATTAAGATGATATAGGATATCAAATCCATGCCCTTAAGTGTTCAAGCTATAAGATGCACTTCATGCAAGAGGATAATTCCTCCTTACGAAAGAGCGGTCAGTTTTCCATGTCCAAACTGCGGATCGAGCATTATCTATAGATGCCAGAAGTGCAGGAAGCTCGTAGTTCAATATATTTGTGTTAAATGTGGCTTTAAAGGACCTTAAATGGGCAAAGTAATCGTAGTAGCTAAGGTATTGCCCTCGGATATAAACGTAAATCTAGAGCAGCTGTATAGAGAGATAAAAGAGAGCTTACCTCCCCAAATAGAACTTAAAGGGTACAAAATAGAAGCAATAGCCTTTGGTTTAAATTCTCTTAAACTTTTCTTCGCAATTCCTGATGACATGGAAGGTGGTACTTCCAAAATAGAGGAGTATCTTGCTGGCTTTAAAGACGTAGAGGAAGTCGAAATTGAGTTTATATCTTTACTCTAATATTATTCTTAATACAGAATGAAATCTTCTTCGAATTCAAAGGAGAAAAAGGAATTGATATTAAGGGTTGCTGAGGCTAAGCAGAGAGATGTAGGAAAAGGTAGAGTTAGAATATCTAGCTCTTTATTGGAGAAGCTTGAACTAAAGGAAATACCTGTTGTAGAGATAGAAGGTAGATCTAAAACTACAGCTATCGCCTTACCTGCTTTGAGTGAAGATGAAGGTCTTCAAATAATAAGGATGGATGGTTTGTTGAGGAAAAACGCTAATGTTTCTTTAGGAGAGAAAGTGATAGTTAGAGTTGCAGCGTATAATTACGCTGAGCTAGTTAAGCTTGCACCTCAAGATCATGCAATAAGTATAGATCAGTCTTCTTTGCTCTACATAAAGAACAAGCTTTTAAACAGACCCCTTATTGCAGGAGATTTGATACAAATTCCTGGTTTAGAGTATAATTTCGTTTTTAAGGTTGTAAGCACAAAGCCTTCAGGAATCGTAATAGTAGATACAAACACGAATTTGGTGATCTTAGAGAAGCCTTTCTCTGAACTAGCTAGATATAAAATATCTTATGAAGATATAGGAGGGTTGAAGGGAGTCATAGAGAAGGTTAGAGAATTGATCGAGCTACCTCTCAAATATCCTGATTTGTTCAAGAGGTTGGGAATAGATCCTCCTAAGGGCATATTATTATATGGCCCTCCAGGGACTGGCAAAACATTATTGGCTAAAGCAGTGGCGAATGAAAGTGCAGCTTATTTCATTTCAGTGAATGGTCCTGAGATAATGAACAAATACTATGGAGAATCTGAGGCCAGGTTGAGGGAGATATTCGAGGAAGCTAGGGAACATGCTCCTTCGATAATATTCATAGACGAAATAGATGCAATAGCTCCTAGAAGGGAAGAAGTGCACGGTGAGGTAGAGAAAAGAGTAGTAGCTCAATTACTAGCTTTGATGGATGGTCTTGAACCAAGAGAGAACGTGGTAATCATAGGTGCTACCAACGTACCGAACATGTTAGATCCTGCGCTTAGAAGACCGGGTAGGTTTGACAGAGAGATCGAATTTCCCGTACCAGATAAGAATGGTAGACTGGAAATTCTCCAAATTCATACCAGGAGTATGCCATTAGCGCAAGATGTTAATTTAGAATACTTAGCTGAGATAACTCATGGTTTTGTGGGTGCAGACCTAGCAGCTTTAACGAGAGAAGCAGCTATGATAGCTATCAGAAGATACATGCCAGATTTAGACGTTGCTAAAAAACTTTCTCCAGAACTTTTAGAGAAGATTGAAGTTAAGATGGAGGACTTCTTGAAAGCTATTAAAGAAATTACCCCCAGTGCTTTGAGGGAAGTTTATTTCGAGAAGCCTAACGTAAAACTAAGTGACATAGGAGGCTTGGAGGAAGTTAAAAGAGAGCTGTATGATTCCTTGATACTTCCAGTTAAGGATAGTCGATTGTATGCGGAATTCGGAATAGAACCTGTTAGAGGCATTCTACTTGTAGGACCCCCAGGCGTAGGTAAAACAATGCTAGCAAAAGCAATAGCCAATGAAAGCGGTCTTAACTTCATATTCGTGAATAGTCCTTCAATATATAGTAAATGGGTAGGAGAATCTGAGAGGGCGATTAGGGAGATCTTCAGGAAGGCGAAGAACGCCTCTCCTTCTATAATTTTCTTTGATGAAATAGAAGCCATAGCTTCTACTAAAGGAAGCTATAGCAGTGAGGTATACAATTTGGTCTTAAGTCAACTTCTAACAGAACTAGATGGTTTCACCACTAAAGATTATGTCTTCGTATTAGCTGCTACGAATAGACCCGATCTCTTGGACCAAGCTATATTGAGGAATGGAAGGTTCGATAAAATCATACTCATTTTGCCTCCTAATGAGCATGAAAGATTGGAAATCCTCAAGATTTATACTAAGCGGATGAAGATAAGCGATGATGTTGATTTGGGTCAATTAGCTAAGCTGACCAATTGGTATACCGGGGCGGACATAAGGAGCTTGTGCAGAGAAGCGGCACTGCTTGCTATAAGAGAGAAGGAAAGCAAAGTCTTCATGAAGCACTTCCTAGAAGCGCTTAAGAAGGTTAAGCCTTCAGTCAACGAGGTTCTTGTCAATTTCTATCTTGATTGGTATAATAAGTCTAGGCAACTCTTCCAGACAAAACCTTCCGCTTTGACTTTCCTATGACTCTTCCTTTAGATTATACGATTTACGAGATAGTTAAGAAGAAAATTAATGTAAGCGAAGATGAATTGATGGAAATGTTAAATAAAATCTATAAGAACTCTTCTCCTTCAAAGAAGGAGGTTTACAGAGCCTTGCTAAAGCTTGAAATATTCGACAAGATTTCGGTTATAACTCAAAAAGACACAAAAATTATAATGGTGAAAGAAAGTGGGAGTAGATTTAGCTGATCTTGTACAAAGGAAAAACATACGACTTGAAGATCTTGCAGGTAAGGTCATCGCTATAGATGCTTATAATGCGTTATACCAATATCTTTCAGCGATAAGGCAAGCAGATGGTTCACCTTTGATGAATAGATTTGGTCAGATCACAAGTCATTTATCTGGTCTTTTTTATAGGACCATAAATCTCCTCGAAATAGGAATAAAACCTGTTTATGTTTTTGATGGGCGTCCTCCTAGCTTGAAATATAGGGAAATAGAGAGAAGGAAAAAAATGAAAGAAGAGGCAGAATCAAAATATAGAGAAGCTTTGGAGAAGGGAGAACTTCAAGAAGCGAAATCTTATGCGATGAGAGCAGTTAAGCTAACTGATGAAATGGTTGAAGATAGCAAGAAGCTCCTTAACCTAATGGGGATACCGATAATTCAAAGTCCTTCTGAAGGTGAGGCTCAAGCCGCTTATCTCACTAAAGTCAATGATGCTTGGGCATGTGCAAGCCAAGATTATGATTCCCTGTTGTATGGTGCAATTAGGCTCGTGAGGAATTTGACGATCTCAGGCAAAAGGAAACTACCTAGGGTTGAGACATATGTAGAAGTATTGCCTGAACTCATAGTTTTACAGGAAGTACTTTCAAGTCTGAAAATAACATATGAACAACTGGTAGAAATCGGCATCTTAATAGGTACAGACTACAATCCTGAAGGTTTCGAAGGCGTAGGTCCTAAACGTGCTCTTAATTTAATATTAACTTACAAAAATCTCAAGAATGCTCTTTTGAGCCTGAAAGTTGAATTCAAGGAAGAATATGAAAGGATAAAGAGGCTCTTCACGGAGCCTGAAGTAAACAAAGATTATAAGATAGAATGGAATATGCCTGACGAAAAAGGCATAATAGAGTTCTTAGTAAAAGACAAAGATTTCTCGGATGAAAGAGTAAAGAATGCACTCCAAAGGCTTAAGACTTCTCCTATTTACAAAAGAGATCAGAGCAGCTTAGAATCCTGGTTCCGTTGATCTTTAAATACCACTTCCGTTCCTCTTAAAGGAACAAAGGCCACTTCAGTTATTTTTTCTTTCTTGACCTCTCCTTTATCCTTCTTAACCAATATCAAATCTTGGCTTAACTGATACTGTCCTACGGGTATTATGAGTCTACCCCTTTCTTTTAGTGCATCTATGTATTGTTGCGGTATCGTCTTGGAACAAGCTGTGACGATTATCACGTCGAATTTTTTCCTTAAAGGCAAGGGAAATGTGGCGTCTGCGTTTATCACGTCTATCATCGAATCCAAGTTTTGTTTTCTGAGATTTTTCTTTGCAAAAATTGCCAATTCTTTTATTATTTCTAAAGTTATCACTGGAGAGTTTGTTATTCTATTATAGATTGCAGCCATGTATCCCGAACCTGTACCTATTTCTAATACTTCATCACCTTCATCTAAGTTCGTTATTTCGCAAACCATGCTTACCATATGTAAAGCTGAGGTCGTTTGACCATAGCCTATGGGTAAAGGTGTATCTAAATATGCATATTTTTTCATTTCTTCAGGTAAGAATTCTTCTCTCTTAACTTCTTTCAAAGCTTTCTCTACTTTTTCTCTCTTTATTATTCCAAGGTATTTTAATTCTTCAATAGTTCTTTCCATCTTCTAATTTATTTTAGTGAAGATAACTAAATTCTTAGCGATGGATAAAACTAAGAAGGTAATGGTAACAGGGACGTTTGAGATTTTACATCCTGGTCATATATACCTTTTCAAGGAAGCAAGTAAGCTAGGCAAAGTTTTCGTTGTTGTGAGTAGGGATGAAAACGTTAGGAGATTTAAGCAACGAGAACCGATTATAGGAGAAAAACAAAGACTTGAAGTTGTTAAGAGCATTAAGTATGTCCATAGAGCCATGCTGGGTAATCCCGGCGAAAATATATTTGAGATAATTAAAAAGATAAAGCCTGATATAATCTTGCTAGGACCTGATCAAAAGGTGAACGAAGAAGGATTGAAGGATTTTTTGGTGAAGAATAACATAAATGCTGAGGTGAGGAGGTTGCCCAAAAGGCTTAACAATAAGTTGTATGATACATCGAAAATAATTAAAAGGGTCTATGAATTAAATATAAAGATTGAGGACTAGGGCCCTTAGCTTAGCCAGGTTGAGCACCCGGCTCTTAACCGGGGGGTCGTGGGTTCAAATCCCACAGGGCCCGTATAAATTTAGCTTATTTTCTTAACTTGTCTAGGTTTATTGCTAATTCACAGATATCCAACGAATACTCTAATATCCTCTTTAAACTTTCCTTTATCATTCTTGTCGATAATTTAATGCTGAGATTTGATTCGGAAAGATCGTCTGAGGATGAATACATTTTATCTAAAAATACTTCAATTTCTCTTGCTGTACTGTATGCTAATTTAACATCTAGATTTATGAAGGTTTTCACCGATTTGCTGAATAGTTTCTTTATTTCTTCTCCTAATTTCAAGATTTTTTCGAGTAAAGGATGAGGTATTTCTTCTTCAGTCTCTAACAGTTGCCGAGAAATCGATTCGATGTGATCTGCTATTCTTTCAAGGGTTTTGGAGAATAAACGGTATTCTATCAAGAGTGATTTTTTAGCAACGCCTAGGTCTAACATCAAGTAAGGATCTTCAATAGCCAAGTTTATTTGTCTTGCTATAAAATGATAAAATCTATCTACTTCATCGTCTAACTTTATAATTTCCTTCAGCAATTCTCTTTCAGATCTAATAGCCTTAAGTAGACTCTCTAACATGAGGTATACTATTCCGTAAAGTCTATTCAACGTTCTATCCAGCTGTGTATTTTTGTTTTCAGCGAAAACTTGAATTGTGATACTGTTTATGTCTTCTTCTATCACTTCTATCCCTATTAACTTATCTCGAAGTATGTTCTTTATTGAAGATTTTTCACCTATGTTTTCTTTATCGAAAATTATTTTGAAACTATCATAGCCAGCTAGATAATTGCTTATGCACTCTCTTATCACTGTATTTTCGTCGCCCAGGGAAGAATAAATTATTGATATATTCTCTTTAGGTTTTTTATCCAAAAACTTAAGCGGATATATGACCAACGATGAATTCTCCTGTTCTAATAACACTACTTTATCCTTTTGCTTAAGACCAAGGTTTTTAACCCAAGTTTTAGGTAATGATACGATGAAAGTCTCCCCGCCTGTCCTTTGCAAACTCCTTATTTTTCTCATTACTTCTAAATACTTCTATATAGTATATATAGATTAAGGATAAAAGTGTAGAGTTTTATTACTCTCACGGGATGAGCAAAGCCATAAGTAAGCTGTTAGTGGTAAGTCTAGTGGTTATCGTGATAGCAGGAGTAGCTGCGTATTCTCTATTATCACAAACTGCTAGTCAAGGTAGCGAAAAAACCTCTCCGATCGCCGAAAAAATAAGACTTTCTGGTGCAGGAGCTACGTTCGTTCAGTATTTCATGCAGAGAGCCGCTTATGAATATGCAAAAATAACGAACGTAGAGGTAGATTATGCTAGTATAGGTAGCGGAGGAGGCATTAAACAATTCTTAGAAAAGACTGTAGATTTTGGTGCTAGCGATGCTCCTTTACCTAGAGATAAATGGCTACAAGCCGGTGATGCGCTACATGTCCCAGTTGTAATAGGTGCAGTAGTCCCAGCTTATAATCTCCCTGAATACCCCCGTAGCGGGTTGAATTTCACCAATGATGTAATGGCAGACATCTTTTTAGGTAAGATAACTCAGTGGAATGATCCTAGATTGGTAAAACATAACCCTGTATTGGCCAATATCAATAAACCTATAATAGTAGTGCATAGATCTGACGGTAGCGGTACTACTTTTGTATGGACAGATTTCCTTTCCACTGTTTCTCAAGAATGGGCAACTAAAGTAGGAAGAAGTACATCTGTGAATTGGCCAGTAGGTATAGGAGGTCAAGGAAATGCAGGTGTAGCGGGACAAATTAAAAACAATCCTTATTCTATAGGTTATCTCGAGTTCACTTATGCGATTGAAAATAAAATACCCTACGGTAATCTCGTTAATCCCTCTACGGGCGAATTCGTTAGTCCCTCTATTAGAACTATAGCAAATACGGTATCTTATGTTACCGTTTCTCTTCCAAAGGGTAATGAAGATTGGTCCGATGTCTCGATCATTAGATCTTTCTTCAAATTGTCTGAGACGAATAAAAACTTGAAAGAGGCTTTTCCTGTGGTTAGCTTCACATATGTATTAATATATAAGGAATTATCTAAAGTACCTGGCATGAATAAAGAAAAGGCTCAAGCTTTAGTTAAATTCCTTAAATGGCTTGTTACTGACGGGCAACAATACGCTGAACCATTACATTACATTCCGTTACCTAAGGCCGCGATCGACCTAAATCTTGAAACTCTAAAGTTGGTCGAGTATCAAGGCACTCCATTGTTTTCGAACATTAATATTTATCTCCAAGTAATCCAAATAAACAGGATTGATTAATTAATAGCAGGTAAGAGTAAATCATGAATAGCGATAAAATTTTTTTGGCATTACTCATTTTGATATCGTTATTTTTTATATCCACCATATTCCTTTTAGCGTTTGAACTTTTCGTAGGATCTTATAACGTTCTTGCTTCTCAAGGACTTTATTTTATTACAGGAAGCAAGTGGGACCCCGTTCATGGAATATTCGGTATATTCCCAGCGATAGTCGGTTCTTTCATGACTTCTCTTATTGCTCTCAGTCTAGCAACACCCATATCGTTGCTTACTGCTTATTTCATAGCTGAATTGTCTCCTATTCGATTCAAACCGTTCGTTTCTTCACTAGTAGAGCTTCTAGCAGCAATTCCCAGCGTGATTTATGGACTTTGGGCCCTTTTAACGTTAGCTCCCTTTTTGAGGGAAAATGTTTACATCCCTCTTCAAAACATATTTTATTTTGTTCCTTTCTTTCAAGGTCCTGTCACAGGTGTAGGCATATTGACAGCTAGTATTGTTTTAGCTGTGATGTTATTACCTACGATGACTTCGATAATAAAGGAAGCTATCGAACTTTTGCCTGCGTCTATAAAGGAGGCAGCAATAGCTGTAGGTGCGTTGCGCTATGAGGTAGCTAAGATAATATTTACACATATTAGACTAGCAATAATAGCCGCTTTGCTACTGGCTTTTGCTAGAGCTTATGGAGAAGCGATGGCTGTAGCGATGGTAATAGGAGCTAGACATTCGATTCCTTCAAACATCTTCGGCGCAGGTTATACGATGCCTTCATTAATAGTTCATGAATTCTTAGAAGCTGTCAGCGATTTACATTATCAAGCTTTGATTGCTATTGGTTTCGTGTTATTTATGATAGCTTTAGCAAACATAGTTGTAGCTAGGATTATAATCGCTAGGACCGTTAGATTCTTAAAAGGTGCTTATCTATGATCGACACTAGACGTATAAAGAATCGAATTTTCATTCTTCTATCCGCCACCGCTTTCATAGTAACGATGATACCATTATTTTGGATACTTATAGAAGTGATATACAGGGGGGCTTCGGTACTTTCTATAGAATTATTGGTTAGCGTGGCAAGACCACCCGGAGTTCCAGGAGGGGGTATAGCTAATTTCTTACAAGGTACCTTGATACTTGTAGTGATGGCCTCTGCTATAGGTTTACCCTTGGGATTGCTTATCGGTATTTTCCTTTCAGAATTCAAGGAGCATAAGCTAGCTCCGTATGTTCGTTATTTCGTAGAAGTATTCGCAGAATTTCCCGCTATCGTAATAGGAATATTCATCTATCTAGCTATAGTTAGAGGAGGGATATTTAGTCTTTTAGGCGTAGAAAAAATTTGTATAGCTCAATTCTGCTTTGGTGCTACAGGATTCTCTGCTTTAGCTGGCGCTATAGCTCTTTCCCTTTTGATGTTACCTATAATAGCCAGAGCGGTAGAAGAAGCACTTAACTTAGTACCTATTAGCATTAAAGAAGCGGCGATCGCTCTAGGAATGAGCAAGTTTAGAATGATTTTCACGATATCTCTAAGCTACGCTAGAAGTGGTATTCTTTTAGCTTATATTTTAGCGCTTTCAAGGATCATAGGAGAAGCTGCACCGTTAGTAGTCACAGTTTTAGGCAGCTTATATTGGTTCACAAGTATCTTTGACAGAGTAGGCGCTGCTCCGTTAGCGATATATTACTATGGAATTTCTCCCTATGAGGATCTTCGAGCACAAACATGGGCAATAGCTTTGATTCTAATTTTAGCGATATTAGTTTTAAATATAGGTTTAAAGTTTATTATAAGGAGGAAATTCGCTTGGTGAGATGGATCCTATATTTACTGTCAGAAATTTAAATGCCTGGTATGGAGATAAACAAACCCTCTATGACATAAATATTGACATACCTAGATATCACATCACCGCGATAATAGGACCTTCAGGTTGTGGTAAGACTACTTTTCTTAGATGCTTAAATCGTCTCCATGAGCTAATGCCAGGAAATAAAGTGAAAGGCGAAGTGTATTTTCATGGCAGAAATTTCAAGGGCAATATATATGATCCTAATGTAGATCCTTCAACGATTAGGAGATATATGGGAATGGTTTTCCAAAAACCCAATCCTTTTCCGATGCTCTCTGTGTATGATAACGTAGCAATAGGCTTGAAACTTAACGGTATAAAGGATAAGAAAAAGATTGATGAGGTCGTTTTTAATTCTCTTAGGAAGGCTTATTTGCTGGATGAAGTTAAAGATTCTTTGAATAAATCTGGTTCAAGCTTATCCGGAGGACAGCAGCAAAGGTTGTGCATAGCTAGAGCAATAGCCTATGGTCCAGAGGTTTTGCTGATGGATGAACCTACTTCAGCCTTAGATCCTATAGCTACTGCTAAAATAGAACAATTACTAGTAGAGCTAAAAAGTGAATATACGATAGTTATAGTAACTCATAATATGCAACAAGCAGCAAGGATAGCAGATTATACAGCTTTTCTTTATCTAGGCAGGTTAATAGAATTTGCGCCTACTGAAGAACTTTTCGAAAGACCTAAGCACGAATTAACTGAAAAATATATAACGGGTAAGTTCGGATGAGGCTAATAGACGTAGGTTTAGAGAAGTTAAATTCCAAGGTGATCAAAATGGCTAACCTGTCTAAGGAAACCGTAGAGCTTGCTGTAAACTCCTATCTGAAAAACGAAAAGTTGACTGAAAAGATCTTCTTCAATTCAGAAACTCTGAGGGTATTACAAGAAGAGGTTAGCGAACTTGCAGTTGAGCTTATAGCTAGATACCAACCAGTAGCTTCTGATTTGAGGTATATAAAATCATGTATGGAAATAGCTTATGGTTTCTCGAGGTTTGGAAGGTATGCCTATGATATAATGGAGGTATTAGAAACGTTCGGGGATTTATCCAAATGCGATCATTCTGAAATAGTTAAGGCCAATGAGGTGGTACTAAAGATGATAGAATTGAGCATAGACGCTTTCATAAATAAAGATCTAGAAAAAGTGGCGATCGTAGAGAGGATGGATGATGAAATAGATGAGATCTATGAAAGACACGTTATTAACTTGGCTAAAGGTAAAGTTGCTGAACTATCATGTGCAGTATCAGCAACTTTAATTCTCCGCTATCTTGAAAGAATAGCAGATCATGCTCTTTACATAGCTGAGGCAGTCTTCTATATAGTTAAAGGAGAAAGAAGACCGAGAAAATAAAAAATTATTCTAGTCTATATCCTATCCTTTTAACTCTATGTACAGAGTACTTCTTAGGTTTTAATCTCTCTACAATGTACTTAAACGCTTTCAACGGTTTGCTCTTTGAACCGCAAGTATATACATCTACACTTGCGTAGTTATATTCAGACCATGCATGTATTGAGATATGACTCTCAGTGACTAAAGCGATTACTGAAGTTCCCCCTTTTTCTCCCTTAAAACTCCAGGAATGCACATCTACTAAGTGCATTTTAGCTATCTCAGCCGCCTTAATGACTGTTTCTCTTAGAACTTCTTCGTTCATAAGGACTTTCTTGTCGCATTCATACAAATTGCCATAAACATGTTTACCGATTATTTTCCTCTTAGGAATTTCAATATTTTTTTGCCCCACCTGCGCTTTTCCTTGTTTTGTTTTTTTACTGAAAAAGTATTTAAACTTTTTTATGAAAAATAAAAGGAGAAAGGATGGTTCTCTTTGATGATGACGCTTCTAACGAATCGGTTCATGAAAATGCTGATAAACTTTCTATTTTTCAATTGAAAATCAATGCGGTAGGAATTCTTAGGGCTTTAAAATCTTTTATGACTTTCAAGGAACTATCCCAGTTATTCGGTATAGATCCTTCTTCCCTTTCTAGGTACATTTCAGGCAAAGTTTTACCCAGCTTATCAAAGGCAGAGCTAATAATCACTAAGAGTTTTGATAAGAAATTATTACTGAAAATACTTAGAAGCATCAGGGGGGAAGAATTTTCTAATGTGATAGATCCTAGTATTTTCTTTTTCTTTTCAAACTACATCTATCATTCATTATCATTCAAGAGAATAAGTAAAATAGCTTGCTTTGTTCCTAGAGATCTTCTTCTCGGCTTTTCTTTAGCTTCAATGTTGAAGACAAGGTTAATACCAGTTTATGAAGATAAGAATTTATTCCCAGTTAAAAGAATTGAATATAGTTATTCGGTGAAAAATCCTTCGAATAACATGGAGATGAAGAAGACTATAGCTATAGCTAAGAATTCAATAAGCTGGAAAGATAGGATAGCTATAATAGCGGAAAGGATGCAATTCCAAGAAGACTATATAGCTCTCGTTACATTAATTAAAAGGATAGATAGAGAGTGTAAACTTCCTGTCATCATCTTCCTTCATTGCGAAAATAAACAGGGATTAAAAGAACTTGAATCTAGATTGAAGATGATGGATAGGTCTGCTACACCTTCTGTGATAACAATCCTTTAATATTTTCGCTAATAGGTCTTTTGATTATATCTTTCTCTGTAATTATTGCATCTATTAATTCGGGATCTGTTATGTCAAAAGCAGGATTGAAGGCATCTGCATCTTTAGGAGCGATGTAATATCTTTTAATTTTTATGACCTCTTCTTTGCTCCTTTCTTCGATTTTAATATCTTCTAATTTATTCTTCAAATCTATTGTGCTTGTGGGCGCTGCTACGTAAAAAGGTACTTTGAAAGAATTTGCTATCAAGGCTATCGAGAAAGTCCCTATTTTATTTATCACATGACCTGTAGAGAGTATTCTATCAGCTCCCACTATGACTTTCTTTACTTCTCCTCTTTTGAGGAGATAACCGACCGCTAAATCTGGAACTATTTTATAAGGGATTCCCAGCTTCTTCAATTCCCATGCAGTTAGCCTTGATCCTTGCATTACAGGTCTGGTCTCAGTGACGTAAACTTTTATTTTCTTATCTTTAGCCCTTGCTATTATTCCTAAAGCAGTGCCAATACCTACTGTGGCTAAGGCTCCTGTATTACAATGCGTGAGTATTGTATCTCCTTCTTCTATTAAGCTATAGCCTAGCTCTGCTATTTTTAAATTTGCACTTATGTCCTCTTCACATATCTTGACTGCTTCTTTTATTATTTCCTCTTTTGCTTCTTCTAAGCTAGAAGTATTGTTTAAAGTTTTGAAAATTCTCTCGATTGCATAATACATGTTGTATGCCGTAGGTCTAGCTTTTATCAAACGTTTTGCATAATCTTCTAATAGGTTCCTGAGTTGTTCCTTATTTTTACCTTCAAAACGGTTTGCTGCCAAGGCTAGGCAAAGAGCAGAAGCTGCACCTATTGCTGGTGCACCTCTAATCTTCATTGTCTTTATAGCTTCGATGATCTCATCAGGATTTTTGGTACTTATGATCCTAAATTTATTGGGCAGTGAACTGCAATCGATGAACTTAACTTCTTCTCCTTCTAGTTTGATGTTGATGAGCATAATAATATAAAAGCTGTTTGGCTATTATCTTTTAGTGGTATATAAAATACGAATATCAGACGAAGGATACGCTTATATTGATCGAAGTCATGCTGAGAGGTTAGTGAGCGAAGGGTATGGTTTCTTAGAGAAAGATTTCCTTAGATTAGAAAGTTTTGAAGCCTTGTATTTGTTTTTCAAGAAACTAGCAATCTTAGAGTATAAAGGTAAAGAATTGGAGTTTGAAGAAGCATTAAATCTCTTCGGAAGAAGAGATGAAAGGGTTTTCGAGAAGTTCATAGTTTACTTGAAATTAAAGGAAAAGAACTATCAAGTAACTAAAGGTTATGGAGATGATTACGTATTTCTGTTATATGAGAAAGGGAAATCTCTCAAGGAATCTGCAGCGAGTTACATTGTATCGATATTAGAAGAAGGTAAGAGCATCGAAATGAACAAATTAGACGAAATGCTTGATTTCGCTCTAAGAATGAGGAAAAGTATGATATTTGCAGTAATAGATTCCAATAGTGATGTCTCGTTTTATGAAGCATCGAAGATAAAATTATGAATAAGAGAAAGCTTTTCGCTTTTATCAAAATAATCAGGCCTTTGAATTCTTTAATGATGGGGGTAGGTGTAATCATAGGTATTCAAGTATCAAACCCTCTCTGGTTAAATTTTCAAATAAACAGCTTTCTAGGAGAGCTCAGGGAGTTTCATCTAATTTTTTTACCTTTTTTAGTAGGTTTCTTGATCTCTTCTTCTGCGATGGTATTAAATGATTATGTAGATTACAAAACGGACCTAATAAATTCCCCTTCGAAGCCCATACCTTCTGGAATGATTTCTAGAAATTCTGCTTTATGGTATTCAATAATTTTAGCCTCTCTAGGTCTTTTGGTATCCTTCATTTTGATGAATCTCATCTCGGTAATCATCGTAGTTATGGGTTTGGTTGTAGCTGTAGCTTACAACTTTTTCCTTAAAAGAAAGGGAATATGGGGGAATTTGGCCGTAACTTATACCACCACTCTTCCCTTCATCTATGGTTCTAGCCTAATGGGGTTTTCTAATTTTCTACCTACTTTTATATTGTGCAGTTTAGCTTTCCTATCTAATCTTAGTAGAGAGATCATTAAAGGCATAGCTGATGTGATGGGGGACTTAGCATTAGGCATAAAAACCATCGCTAATTCTAAGGGAGAAATTTTCGCCGCGAAGATTTCTTTTGTTATTATAATTCTTGCAGTAGTATTAAGTCCTTTGCCTTTCCTTCTAGGATATTTCAACTTAAATTACATATTCTTAATCATAATATCAGACATAATATTTCTTCATTCTTCATACAGTTTACTAAAGAATCCTAGCAAAGAAATTTCGCTTAAAGCTAAGAATAGATTCCTGTTTGCTATGCTTTTAGCTTTGGTTTCTTTCTTCTTAGCATCGATGTAGAATGTCTGATAAAAAATTACAGCTTGTTAGAGGCATGAGGGATTTGATTTTTGAGGATGCCGAAAAGTTAGTCCATATTATAAAAGTAGCAAGAGAAGTTAGCAATAAACACGGTTATAGAGAAGTCATATTACCTACGATCGAATATTATTCACTCTTTGCAGAGAAATCAGGGTATGAAATAAGTAAGAGAATGTACGTCTTTGAAGATCTATCGGGAAGAAAGCTAGCTTTAAGACCTGAGCTTACACCTTCTGTTGCAAGGCTTTACATAAATTCTCTTCAATCTATGCCTAAACCTATTAGATTATCTTATTTCTCTAACGTTTTCAGGTATGATGAGCCTCAAAAAGCTAGATATAGGGAATTTTGGCAAGCAGGCTTCGAACATTTAGGCTCTTACAGCTTACTAGCAGATTTGGAAGTCATTCTACTAGTATTTGATATTTTCGAGCATCTTGAGCTAAAGGATGTCAAGATTAAATTAGGGAGTATGGAGCTTATAAAGGGAATTTTGTTAGACGCGGGCATAGAATACAAAGATTTACCTTATTTCTTGTTTTTGGTCGATAAGAAGAAATTCGATGAGCTATCTAAAGAACTAAACAAATATGATGGAGGTGTCGAGGCTTACAACCTAATTTCAGAACTTTCTAAGATCAAGGCTGATCCCTTGGATATGATCTTAGAAGCTAAGAAGAAAGTGAAAAAAGAAAAATATCTTGAGTCCTTGGAGAAATTAGAAAGCATGATAAGATTGCTTAGAAGCGCAGGTTTTGTCAACATAGATCTCGATCTATCATTCGCTAGAGGCTTAGAGTACTATACAGGAATTATATACGAATTTAATCACAAAGAAATCGAAGTTTCGATAGGAGGTGGTGGGCGTTATGATTCTCTCATAGAGTATTACGGAGGTCCTAAAACTCCTGCTACAGGTTGCGCACTAGGACTTGATAGGATTGCCCTAATATATAGAGGAATTTTCAAGTCAAATCTCAAATCATTGATGATATTTTTACTGGATCAGAATGAAGATACAGTCAAGGAAGCCCTTTCATTATCCTCAAAATTAAGAAGGCTAAATATCATAACAACTCTAGATACTTCAGGTAAAAACTTAAGCGAGTCTATATCATCGGCTTCAAAACAAGGTTATGATTATTTCTTGATAATAGGAGGTAGAGAATTCAAGGAAGGTAAAGTGGTGCTTAGGAGATTAAAGGAAAAGGTTCAAGAAGAAGTTAGCTTAGAAAAGGTTTTAGATTTGTTTGAACAGCATGTCTCTTGAGGAAAAAATAAACAGATTGAAGGAACTGGCCAAGGTTAAAAAGTATTCACTTAGGATCAGCCTCAAAGGTTTAAGGTATGCCTTAGTTTTCGAGAGGACTCCAGTAGTAGAGGAAAAGTCAACCCGCGAAAGGGTTAGATGGATCCAAGTCTTCGGTAAAAGAACATTAAGCGAAGTTTTGAAAGATTTCGAGATAGAATTCATCATGCTAGAAAGAGGTGAAGAACTTCATCTTTTCAATAAGTTAGAAGAAGCTTTATCTTTCTTGGAAAGGGAAGTTTGATATGAAGCCCTTAGGCCCTTATAAAATGGTTAGAAAAGCTTCGAATTTCTATTTCGTCTCAGGATTAATACCCGTATCTCCAAGCGGTGATTTAGTGTCAGAACCAGACTTAGCTTTCAAGCAAGTGTTAGAGAATTTGAAAACAGTGCTAAATGAAGAGGGTTTAGCGCTTAGGGACATAGTAAAAGTTAACGTTTATCTTAAAGATCGAAACCTAGTGAAACTATTCAATGAAATATATTCAAGTTATTTCAAAGAAGAGCTTCCTGCAAGGTCTTTAGTTTTCGTTTCCGATTTACCCATGGGTGCAATCGTTGAAATTGATGTAATAGCATTTAAAGAGGTTTCTAAATCAAGTGAATAATGAAAATAATAATCGCTGGAGCAGGTCCTGCAGGTCTTACTTTCGCCTATCATGCTGCTTTAAGGGGGTTGAACGTTAAAGTATATGAAGCAAGAAAGATTTTAGCTTTTAAACCATGCGGTGAAGTCTTTGTAAAAGATGCTTTCTTAGCTCTACCTTTCAAGCCAGATTACAGGTACAAATGGATTCTTTCTGAGATAAAGTCCGTTAAAATTTATTACAACGGTGAATATTTCAAGACATTTCCTTCCCCTTTGAAAGAGAGAGGCTTAATAATAAATAAAAGACAATTCCTTCAAGATTTGGCAGATTTGGCTGTTAAAGAAGGAGCTAAAATAGAAATGGATCATTTCTATAAGCCTAATTCTGAAGATGCAGATTTAATAGTAGACGCTACAGGATATTTGAGGCTTTCTGCGAATATTTCAAAAGAAACCTATAGAAATTATAAGACCATTCCTGTGATGAGGGATTACGCTGAATCTAACGGGATCTTAGAAGAAGGCCAGTTGGTATTGGATTTTTTAGATAAGGGTTATTTCTGGATTTTTCCTTACGGAAAGAAAACTTACAACGTGGGAATAGGTGGTTTCTATGAAGGGGATGAGCTTAAGAAAATATATGAAAAGAAATTGAAGGATTACGATTTAAAAATAATAAAAGGTACTAGACAAGGAGCAAGTGTTTCAGTAGGAGGTGTTATAGATAATCAAAGAATAGGCAAGTATTACATAATAGGTGAAGCT
This sequence comes from Thermoproteota archaeon, assembly GCA_041641355.1. GTDB lineage: Archaea > Thermoproteota > Thermoprotei > Gearchaeales > Gearchaeaceae > DSFO01. Next base: position 21,402 of record JBEPYP010000001.1, read on the forward strand.
GCAGGTTTTGTGATGCCTACTACTGGAGAAGGAATAAGATTTTCTATTTTATCTGCTTATGGTTTCTTTCATCGTTCTCCTATAACAGAAAAGATGAAGAGAAGGATAATGTTGAACTCTAAGTTACTTAAATTATTGTTGAAAATCGACCAAGGTTTGAAACGGAAATTCTTAAAGAATATTTCCGAAGATTTACTTGAAATTCTGTTGGGAGAAAGAGACATTACTATAAATGACATTCTAAGATTTTCGCTTAGAAAAGACAGTCTACTTACCTTTGTCTCTAGTTACTTGAAATTCAAATAAACGTTTAAACCCTATCTTATTTATTATGCAACCTTTGCATTACATAGGTAAGAACGTAAAGATAGGTAAGAACGTAAAGATATGGCATTTCGTTTACATTGGAGATAATACTATAATAGGCGATAATGTAGTGATAGGTTCTCTCTCACATATAGATTACAACGTTGTGATAGGCAATAACGTAAGGATAGAAGGTATGGTATACATTCCTCCTTTATCTAGAATAGGGAATGATGTATTCATAGGTCCTTGTGCTATATTGACCAATGACCCTTATCCTATGAGCAAGAAGTTGGTTGGGGTAATCATAGAGGACAACGTAATAATAGGAGCAGGGGCTATGATAAGGGCAGGCGTTAGAATAGGTAAAGGAAGCGTAGTAGCGATGGGAGCTTTGGTAACCAAAGATGTACCTCCAGATTCTGTCGTAATGGGTTTTCCTGCTAAGGTTGTCTATACTAGGAAAGAATACGAGGAGAGAAAAGCTCGCTGGGAAAGGAATGAACCTGAGTAATTTTACATTCTAACCAAACGCGTTACTTCTAATCTTTTCCTAGAGCTTTTTGGTGTTTTCTTTACAAATTGATCATGTTTTTATGTGCAACCCTTACTCTCCACAGCAGAGCTTTAATGCCTAACTCGGTATGATGAAACCTGACTGAAAACGAAAATCTCCCAAGTTTAGCTCTAGAAAGTATCAAAAGCGAAACGTGTTTATCTACTTTGAAAATATTAAATACCATAATCAATGATAAAAGCTAAAAGAATTTATGACCCTCCAGCTAAAGAAGATGGATTTAGAATATTGGTTGACAGGCTATGGCCTAGAGGAATATCAAAAAATGAAGCCAAGGTCGATTTATGGTTAAGAGAAATCGCACCCAGCGATGGTTTACGAAAATGGTTTTCTCATGATCCAGAGAAATGGGAAGAATTCAAATACAGATACGAATCGGAGCTAAAAAATAAGCAAGAATTGCTTGATGAAATCAAACAATTAGAAAGGGAAAAAGGAATAATCACTCTTCTATATTCAGCAAGGGATGAAAAGCACAATAATGCTATTGTCTTAATCGAAGTTTTGAAGAAAACGTAGTTACTAGAACCTTTTACCTAACTTTTTACAATGAGAAGTGTTAAATGGTTTTTCTTTATACTTAATAAGTTTTATGCTCGTTTAATAACGCCCTGGCCGGGATTTGAACCCGGGCCTCAAGGGTGACAGCCTCACATTCTACCGGGCTAAACTACCAGGGCAATCAATTTTAGTAAGAGCGGGTCTGTTATATTAATTTTTTGTAATTTTATTGTTAAGAAACTGATCGGCTTGTTTTTCAATTCAACGTTAGTATTGATACTACTCTAAGTGAATGACTAAAGATGATAAAGTATCTTGTTAGGCAAAAATTTGAGCTTATTGGTCAAATGCAACTATTTTTTACGCCCCAGACGGGAATTGAACCCGTGACCTCTGGCTTAGAAGGCCAGCGCTATGTCCAAGCTAAGCTACTGGGGCATACAAAAAATTATCTTCGCTTCTTCTTAAATTTTTATAGAAGCTTGAGACTTCGAATCGCATTAGAACACATAAGAAATTATGTAGTCGAAGAAAAATATTCAGCCAACAATGGTTGCTAAAAATAGTGTGTTTTCAATGTAGTAATAGCACATTTTCTATTCCTATTCAACAAGGACTTGTCCTCTTACATTCTTCACTGTATCTTCCTATTTTGAAAAGCATCATTTAGCGAATATGTAAGGTTTAATGTAGTATGGTTTATATTATTATGCCTGTATAAGTAATGTGATGAACAGCAAAGCTTTAAGCCGATTAACTATAGCTTTGATAATAATCGCTGTGATTGTAGTATCAGCTGTAGCGATTTACTTGATACAGTTTGCAACCAAACCAACCCCTACTAAAATTTCTGTGACCTATGCTTCTTTATCTGAGATGACCTCGGCCGATCCTAGCACGGAATTCTCCAATTCCATATTATGGATGGCTGTTGTGTATGAACCTCTTCTACTCTATGACCCACTTAATGATAAATTCATACCGGCTTTGGCGCAGAGTTATGAAAGTAGTAAAAACGGCATGCTTTGGACCTTTCATTTAAGAAAGAATGCTAAGTTTCATGATGGTACACCTGTAACAGCATATGCTGTTAAGTTTTCTATAGAAAGAACAATAGCGCTAGGGCAAGGTGCAGCTTTCATATGGCTACCTGTAGATAAAATTGAGACACCTGACGATTATACAGTAGTATTTCATTTGAAGTATACTGCTCCTTTGGATAAAATAGTAGCCTCCTCTTATGGAGCATGGATATTCAGCCCTAAGATTGTTGAGTATGCTCAAGCTACTAATGCTACTGATCCTAAAGTCGCTGATTGGCTAAATAAAGGTAATGATGCTGGTTCAGGCGCTTATAGATTAGTTAAATGGGATCCTGAAAATGAAATCATATTAGAGAAATTTGATGAGTGGTGGGGTTGGAGGGATCCCTCTTATCCATTAAAATCAGACAAGGCGCCTGACTTATTCATAATTAAGATAGTTAAGGATGCCGTTACTCAAGAGAAATTGGTCGAAGCTGGAACAATAGATATAGCGCAATATGTACCTTTGACAGATGTGGATGCGTTGAAAAATAATCCGAATTTGGTGGTTGTCATAAAACCCAGTTTTCAGAATCTTATCATGCTCATAAATACAAAGAAACCTCCCTTAGATAATCCTCTCGTTAGGAAAGCAATTGCGCATGCAATACCGTATAGCGATATAGTAAAGGTTGCAAGGAATAACCTAGCGAGCGTAGCTAGTGGTCCTGTACCTAAAGGAATGTGGGGTCACTTTGACAATCTAACATATGCTTATGATATTAATTTAGCCAAGCAGCTACTTTCACAGGCCGGATTTCCTAATGGGATAGAGAGGACTTTGCTACTAACCTATACTGCTGGAGATATTTATGAGCAAAGAACCGCTGAGCTTATAAGGGCTAGCTTAGCAAGCATAAACATAAACGTTGAAATAAGACCGATGAGTTGGGAAGAACAATGGTCATTAGCTAGGACTGGTTGGGATGAACCTACTAAGGCTCAGGATCTTTTGATCTTTTACTGGTGGCCTACGTATATAACGCCTTTTGATTTCTTGTATAACATGTTTTCTAGCGAGAGCCAGTTATTTAACTTAGCCTACTACACCAATTCAAATTTCGATGAACTAATTTTGGAAGCATCTTATTGGGAAGGGATTGATCCTGTGAAATCTCTTCAGTTGTACTATCAAGCTCAAAAAATTCTGTATGATGACGTACCAGCCATTCCTCTTTGGGATAGCATGGATGTAAGAGTAGCGACTAAAAGGATAGGTAATTTAGAAAACGCAATAAATCCTGCGTATCCTACAGTTATATTTCCGCAAGTATTAAGCGTTAGTGGTTGAACAGAACTGCATCTTCATAACACAAATTTTAATTTTTATTAATGCCGGTAAGTAAGGAGTATTTGATCAAAAGGAT
>JBEPYP010000002.1:0-20238 GCA_041641355.1 Thermoproteota archaeon
CGGCCTTCCTTCAATAAGTAGTCTTTAGTCGTGGGCAATCTCTCGTATAGATCTGTGGTTGTCAATATGATCGTAACCTTCCTCTCTCTATTGATCTCTTCAAGGAGGTCTAGTAGTAACTTTGAGTTTTCATCATCTATACTCGATGTGGGTTCATCAGCCAGTATGATTTTAGGATTGTTTACAAGCGCCCTTATAACTGCTATACGCTGTCTTTCTCCTCCGCTTAGCGTTTCCGGAAATCTTTCTGCTAGGTTTGTTAAGCCGAAATACTCCAAGAGTCGTCGAGCTCTTTCCCTCCTTTCCTGCTTGTTAACTCCTGCTAAAGCTAAGGGTAGCTCTATGTTCTCCAAAATCGTTAGGGATGGGATCAGGTTGAAAAATTGGAAGACGAAGCCTATGCTGTGTAGTCTTATCTTTGATTTTTCTTCATCGTTTAATTTGTTTATGGTTTTACCGAACAGTCTGAGTTCTCCTTTATCTTGTGATTCCAACAGGCCTATAATTTTGAGTAATGTTGTCTTACCAGCGCCCGATTTGCCCCTTATCGATATGAAGTCTCCTTCTTCTGCAATTAAGTTGAGGTTTCTCAACACATTGGTTGAACCGTAAGCTTTCCAAATGTTGAATAATTCTATCAAGGCCATTTCACGATCCTCCATAAATATCTACGATGCCGTTGGAGTATATGTGATCTAGGTCATTGGTTTTCTCTGCCCAGTTCTCTGGGAGATCTATGCTTAAACCTCCGTGTATGACATACCCGTTTTTAATCATCTGTTTGTAAACGAACAATATCTCAGGCTTTGAACTCGTTTTTCCATTCAGGTATTGAAAACCTTTGAGCACATCTACGCTTTTGTCGAAGTATTCATTTAGGAGGTAGGATGTTTTCACGTCTCCAGCGATGACCTTGTTGTTAGATATTCCTGATATCCAAGAAGATGCCTTATACTCGGGCATGGTATAGAGCCAGAAGTAACCCATGTATTTCTCTTGTAAGGAAACGGCTGCATACACAGCATAAGAGCTTGTGGATACGATTAATAGAAGAGCTAAGGTAGCAGCAAGCTTCGTCATTTTCCCTAAGCTTGGTTTCTTACTCATCAAACGTAATCTTTGAATTCCGAATGCGCCGAGGATTGCAAGAGGAGGAGAAAGGAAGTTTATCGCTCTATATGCTAAGGTATGACCTAAGGGCGTGTTGCCGAAGACTGCATAGCCTTCGAGGGCTAGGATCGACGCAAACCATAGAATCGGTGCTTTGTGTTTATCGCTCCTCATCTCGAGCAGTTTTTCGAATCCTAATACGAGCAAAGGGGAAAGTATGATGAAAGGTATTGCGTAAAGTATGTAGTGCTCTGGTAGCGTAGGTGCGCTTGGAATTACAGGTCTTTTTGTAGCTAGCAATGCGATTAGAGATGCTACTGCTAAAGCTGTAGAGGACATTAGGAGTGTTATAACTCGAGAGTAAGCGGGCTTAAAAATTAGGTATAAGGATATGGCTAAGGCTACCATTTGATAAGAGCTTGCTGAGATCCAGTCGCTTAAGGCTAAAGTTATTTTAAAGCCTTTCATGGCGTAAAAATTGAAGTACAAGGCTGTTATCGCCGCTAGGCTCACGACATACAAGAAGCTGGATTTTTCAAGCTTTTTGCCTTGTTTAAATCTGTATATTGATATGGCCAACCATATGAAGGCTAGAATGGTTATGGTGATCAATGTCGTTAAGTGATGCGCCATAACAAGGGCTATGGATGCTATTGTGAAGAGGAACATCCCCCTCCATCCTCCTTGACTCAGGAAGATGAGGATGCACGAGATATAGAGAGGATTGGCGAAAGTTTCCTTCGTCACCCCAGCAGTTAGGATGGCGTGAGTATAAGTTGTAGCTAACAGAACTGAAGCTACGAACGCTACTTCACGGTCTCGGCTTATCCTATTTACCAGAGCGTAGAAGATAGGTATGGCCAACGCACCAGTTAAAGGAATGTATGTTCCCATAGCTGTAATGGGCTTAAGTCCAGTAACATGGGATAAGATAGCTCCGAAGAGGCTGTTGGCAGGCCAGTAGTTATTGTAACCGTCGAAGAGTTTGTCGTCGCCTAAGTCTATTGGTGTATGTGCCATAAGCAATTCCGTGTTTCTTATCGGAGTCCAAGCATCCGTCGAGAAAGGAAGTCCGCTCAGAAAAGTTGGGTAAAGTCTTAAGGCTATGGCTACTGAGAAAGCTATTGTTAAGTAGAGGAATTTCTTCATCCCATTTCGCTTCTAAGAATGCTTATCGAAACGAGCAACGAAACCAGTGCAAAGTTTAGGGCTATGATTAACGGGTCGATTTGGAAGGTAACAGTATGCGATAGGACCTGGAGATGACCATTGATCTGAATCGCGCTTAATATTGCCAAGGCTATGATTAACCCAAGGGATGATGCTGCTACTGACCAAGCTAAGAGTTTAATCAACATGTCTCTTTTCAAAAGCTTTTTCGAAGCTCCTATAGATCTAAGGATGTTTATCTCACTTCTATGCTGGGCTATGAGCGTTTTGAAGGCTGTAGCTATGCTAGCGCTTGAGAAAAAGAAGACCATGACTGAGAGGATCAAAAGGGACTCCCTGGTTACTCCATATTTATCCATATAGTTCTTCATGAAGTCGTAGGCTTCTTTCACGCCTATGTCTTCAACTCTGAACCTAGTTATTATGCTCGGCGTGAGCGTTGAGGTTTTCTGTCCTTGGCTTGGAGGGCTCGGAGGGCTTGGCTGAGAGGCTTCCTTGGCTATTTCTTCAAAGATTCTCTCTGGGGTTATCATGTTCCTATCTATTTTAAATCTTATCAGCGTGACATGCCCATAGTCAGCGCCTCTAAGCCATTGCCCTACATATAGAGGAGCTAAGATCTCGTCATCCATCGGCGAGTTGGAAGCGAAAATCCCTTTAACACGAAGCTCAAGATAAAGATTTGATAAAACACCAAGGACGAGTATTTTGTCGCCAGTGCTTAAACGTAGCTTTTTAGCAACGCCTTTCCCAACGACCACATAGTTTAAATCTTCAAGCTTGATCATCTCGCCTTCTATCATCGTTAATCGATTTAACTTCAAAAAGACCTCGGGCTTAATCCCCCTCAGGAAGATTGATTTGTCTTTTAAAACGCAAGGAGCTATGACTTCGGGACTGCTTGCTAAAACCCCGTTTAAGGTCCCTATTTTCTCTGATAGGTAAGCTGGAACAAGGCCTGTGAAGGGCGTTTGGCTTTTTTTATCATAGACGACTATTATGTCTTTTCCCTCTCCAAGATAAGCCGTGAAGCCTCTATAGAAGCCGAGTAAGCTAAAGGCAGTTAATGAAAAAAGCATCGATGACATGATTATTATCAGAGCTAATGTTAAAACGCGTTGCCGCTTAAGATATCTGAATCCAAGAAGCCTCATAGTTGCTCCACGTATTTCGTTTGGGCTGATTTCAAGGCTGGGTATATGCATCCCAAGAATGATGAAGCGAAAGTTAAGATGAGTGCTTGAATGGCTTGTTCCATTTTTAGGAAGGGCGCTATGTCCACGCTTGGATCGATCCATCTAAGAAAGGTCGAGGCTATTTGCACTCCAACAATGCCTAAGGATATTCCTAAGATTGATCCTAGGAAGGCTATAGTTAGAGTATAGCTCAAGACTGTAGCGAAGATCAAGTTTTTCTTAGCTCCAAGCGCCCTTAGCATGGAAAGCTCGTAGGTTGATTCAGATATAAGCCTAGTGGCAATTATATAAGAGGCTACTGCTACGACTGCATATACTGCTAAGGACCATACGTTAAGGAATTCCAGTGTTTGTGTGTTCATTTGCTGGAGAAACTCTTTCAGCTGTTGTACTTGGACAAGCTTAACGTTCTCAGGTAACAACTGCAGAATTTTGCTAATTGCTTCCTGGCTGTTCACGCTTTCTTTGAGGGATAGTTCGATGAGGGATATTGTATCGTTCCCTGAAAGCGAGTTGGCTGTTTCCATGGGCATTATGAGCTCAGTATCGCTTTGTGTTTGACTCCTGAATATACCTGCGATTCTAACCTTCATGTTCTTATCGCCTAAAGCTAGATCTACGAAATCACCAACGTTGATGGATAGCAGCCTCGCAAGTATCTCGCCCGCATTTACCTCGGTCCAGTTTTTAGCCGCAGTACCATTTAGGTAGGCCCTCTTAATTTTAAGGAAAATGCCAACATCGCTCACACCCCTTGCCTGGATTGTGTAGCTACTTGAGTTCATAGTTATGTTAATCGTAAGCATCTTCTGGGGAAGTACATAGTTAAAGTAGCTGAAGTTGCTGAGCTTATGGACTAATTCTATGCTTACTTTGCTATCTGTTATGGAGTTTCCGCTTATAATTATGTACGTTCTACTCGGGTTTACGAGCCTTCCTAGGACATCGGCTTGGAGGTTAAGATGGTTTACCACGGCATTTACAGAGGCTAAAATAGCTATGAGCAGCGCTATGGCTAGGATTGAAGAGGTCGTCCCCTTCTTCCTGAACATAGCTCTTAAGATCAAAGTGGACATTTCTTTAAGATTTCGACTGCTTTATGGGATTGAACTTGAATCATCACCTTAGCGTGTGCACGAGTTTTGGAAAAGCTCGTAATAATTGACTGGGTTAGACATCTATTTTCCACTTTCATCATCAAAGACATAATCCGTTTAAGCAGGTAAATTCCGAACACTGATAAACGAGTTTATGACATGTATACTTGCTTAGGTTTCTCTTTAAACTGTCAGTTAACGCTTGATAACAAGTATAATAATCTTTGCCATCTAACTCTGAGGAATCGACAATCTTCCATAATGTCTCGTTCATAACTATGCCTTCAAGCTCGCTTCTAAGGTCTTTAAACACGCTTCTAGGTCTTTTGTCATGATAAACTAATGGTTTACCTAAACATACTCGCTCGCCTAGATGGTCAGCTATCTTCTTAAGAAAAATTCCTGACCAGATATCATCAAATCTATCAACGCCCATGCTTTTCATATATAATTGATAGAAAGCTGGGATGATCTTCGAAACAAACGAAGTGTTCATGCTACATACTGCAAAATATGTACCCTCGCCAACTACAACCTTCTCTCTTTTTAGAGCCTTGCTATTAATATTACATTTACCATCAAGTCCTCCATGATAAAGGATGGTTAATGCATCCAAATCAGGGTGCCCAGTCCAAAGACCCATGTTAAGTACACATGCGCCGCCACAGTCTTCCCAAGCATAATTTTCAGTCCTAGCCTCAGGCGAGTATGGATGGCCGCGCGGGAAAATCTTATAGTCGGTGTTCAGGAATAGATTCTCCATTGTATTGTACCATTTATGCTTGGAGGTCACTCTAATCCCTTCATTGCTTGTAAGATTGTGCAAATGGGATTGTATTAAATCGTAATTATCCACTGGAAAGACATCGTCATCCAGCTCTATGATCACGTCAGCTTCCTCTTCATATGCAACGAGAAAGCCAAAGCTAGTTTCAGCATGACAACGCTCAGGTATCACGGACAAAAATCTTTCGTAAGATGAATTAAACCGCTGACGGAACCACTCTTCCCTTTCGCTTGGGCCATAAAAGTTCACGTTGACTTTAGAGAGCAGCTCACGATTTTTACTTCTGATTAAAGCATCGCCTTCATCAACAACCACAATTTTAACCTCGTTTTGTTCGAAAGATTTACATTTATCACAAAATAGAGCGATGTTTAGCAATTCGTTTATGGAAGCTACAATTATGTATACCTTCATTTTGTTATGTTTTTATTCGACGAATATAAATATTCTGGTTATAAATGTTCTGGTATAGGTATCAAATTCAATCGGTAGGTTCGTTACAACTGTTAGAATTGATAAACTAAAAATTAATGATTTTTAATGATTATAGGGTTTTATTTATTATTTCCTAAGAGATTAAACATAAAGCCCAAGACTTTCATAATTTGAAAAAAGTTAGCGCCATGTAATTAAGTGTGGAAATACTTATTTCATGTTTTTCGTTGATCCTTGTATCTTTTTTAGATTTCGAAGCTGCTCCCTTTTCATCAGTTCGGCTTTAGATACCATACATAGACCTTAATATCTGCCTTAGCCAGCAGGTCAATGATAAACCTTGCCTTATGTGGCATAGCGTTTTTAACATACTTTGACCATGTTTCAATCGAACATTGTTATGCAAGTACTCTCTTATTTCATTTAAGGCATTATATGGTGCTATTCTCATGTGTCAGCTACGCAGGCGTACACGTGACGATATGCTCGGTTTAAAAGCGTATACGTATGCACCTGCTGATGTGAATACCCTAAAACCATTTCTTAGTAAGTATCTAGAGACCTCATAAACCTCTGTTGAAGTGTGACAGGCGTCTATTGCTAGGAATACGTCGTTCTCTCTCAGTAGACTCTTGCCACCTTTGAGTATGTCCAACTCAGCGCCTTCCGCATCTATCTTTATGAAGCTTACCCTGCTTATCTTAAGCTCATCCATCAACTGATCTAGGGTCTTAACCTCTACTTCTACGTAGTATCTATGTTGAGAAAGGATACCTCGCATTTCTTTCTTTATCGTGTGACTGTCAGATTTATTGCCTATATATAGCTTGGCAATTCCATTGTAATCTGATAGTGCTAGATTCATCGGAATGATGTTCCTCAACCTATTTGAGGCTATGTTTCTGAGCAGAAGTCTATAGTTGAATGGATGAGGCTCTATAGCGACAACAGTTCTTGCCCTCTTAGCCGCTTTTAAACTAAACACTCCAACGTGAGCTCCTACGTCAATTACAACATCATCCTCCTGCAGCTTGTAAAAGCGGTCGTAGCCCTGATCTATGTATATTTCTTTGCTTATGTATATACTATCGAGGGGTTGAAGTATGATACCATCGGGAAGCTTTGTTTGAGCCAAAACATCAATACGCCTCACAAAGTATATTCCAGATTCAAACAAATGGCGAATCCACCCAAGCTTACCATATTTCATTTTCGTAAGCTTACCGTATTTCGTATGCTTTGCATACCAATCCTTGCCAAATATGAGCCTGAAAAGGCCATTCCTAAAAATTTCATAAGACTCCGCTAAAACTCCTCTTAGAGTAAATCGAAATATCATAGTATAATGAAGGTTGTTGAACGATATTAAATTAACTAGTAGCTTTCTTTAGTTAATTGGGATAATACCAACTTAACGTCACTTGTAAGCTTTGGTATACTGGATCATAGTAAGTACCGGATGCAACGTCCAATGCTACTCCGTAAGCAAAATTTGAGACAAACGTATATCGGGAAAGATACCCGTTGCTACATCGTTCTCACAATGTCCCATTAGAATCACTTCTGGGAGTCTGGTAATTTGGGTTGAAATGTTTTCTTATAATTTTGCTCGCTAAAGCGCTAATCATCAACATCATGCTCTATGAAGTTCATTATTTGCTCATGCACCTCCTTAACCTTTAGCTTGCCGGTGTCTATAGTCATATGAATAGCTCAAGATCTCTATTCTGTCAAGTTTCATCACGAATTGTCCACCCATAAACGTTCTAAATTCGTAGATAAGCGGATTCTTTACCGATTCTTCAACATCTATCAAGGCTGCTAAATGAATTATAGCATCCATCCCCAGAGTAGCTCTCCTAACCTGGTCAACGTCTCTTACATCCCCGTACATAAAATCTACGTAGTCCATAACTCCTGCTAGATTCTCCTTCCTACCTGAGCTGAGGTTGTCCAGAACTCTTATCTCATATCCCAGTTTATGAAGCCTCTCTACGAGATGGCTTCCTATAAAGCCGGCTCCTCCAGTCACAAGCACCCTCATTTAGATCATTCCAACATCTTCATACACTACTTAGCATACTCCCCTGGTGCGGGAATTCTTGAATTTTTCTAGAAATTTTTCTTAATATTCCATAGGATTTTAGGTGCATGACCTCTTCATCATAATTTAGACCATATTTGCAGCCCACATCCTTATACCTCAAATACTTTCATTAATTTTTGCTTAATCTCTTCTCGCTAAACTTTTTGGTGAGATACTCTTTTTAAGTTCATTTCGATGTCAACGAAGCACGTGACAAATGGAAATGGTTTCGCTGAAGGGAACTTGTGCTCTGGGCGGATAGTGATCGATCTGATTTTTGAAGCAGGGAGTTCTTTCCGGTAGGGGCATTCACTTCTTTGCTTCTTCTTTTCATTAGTTCAGCCTTGGATGCAGATACACCATCAAGAGCCATTTGGTCACGTAGCTGGAGTTCTGTGATAAGGATTTGTTGAGGAGTTCGCTACTTAGGCTAAGTGTCAAGGAGTACACCATCCGCCTCTTACATTGGATAAGGCTTCTACTCTCATGAGGTAATAAAAACGTTGAAGCTTTGAGTGTCATTTCTGATTGCTACTCTCAAAAACAACAGGGTGAAAGAGGTTATCCTAAACTACTTTAGAACTGGGAGAAGACAATTGAGACTGTTCAATCTGAAGAGGGTAGCGAAACCGTCAACTTCAATCTGAACATTCACAGGTTGAAAAACCAAGAAGGGCTTAAGGAAATCCGTGACTCTACAGTGCATTCTTAACTAACCTAGAACCGTAGAAAGCCTTGAAAGCCTGAAGCCAGCTTTCAGAAGGTTGTCGAATATTTCAATTAACTTCCACGTATTCTATTTTTTTCACATTGGTATTAATGTACTCTTTAATAATTTTTGAACTATATTCTACCAATGCTAAGAAGCTTAAGTCATAATGAATTTTGTGTCCTCTTCTCATCCAATTTCTTAGAAGCACTGGTGGTGGAGTGTTAATATAAATGTATTTAGTACGCACTATTAATGAAAGAAGTTTAACGAAACATAAGTCTAATCGATATAGTAATTTTAAAACATTACCACTTATAATATTCAATCTATATGCGTTTATGTAGTTCGATAACCTTAGTGCAAGGAATTCATCAATTATCACAACGCGTCTAAATAATAACAGAATTAATATCAATACCTGTTGGTAAATTTTGTAAAAAATCTCTGATATAATTATTAATAAGTGTAATTTGGACAAAAAAGTGGGCGGTAATAAAAGAAATGAATCATGCCTACTTAGGTCGTATTTTCTTGGTAGTAGTTCAGGGTTATATTTAAGAATAATTTTGGCTATTATGTTTGCAGGGCCAAAAGCTTTATAATTAATTATAACCCCTCCGATTCTTTTCACTAAATTATTTCCTAGCATGGTTTTTCCAGAAGCCACAGGACCGTCAATTATTATGCAGAATCTTATCATGACTAAAAAGTCAAGCGTAGCTTTGTGGATTATGATTATAATTTAGCAAAATTAAGGAGATATTAATCACCTAAATTACAGGGGGTAGAATTAAATCCATTCAAATTTAAGTATGGTCTCTTTGTTTTCAACATACCATTCAAGTGTTTTCTCAAGTCCTTCCTCTAAGGTAATAGATGGCGCGAAATCTAACAGCGTTTTTAACTTTGTTGTATCAGCGTAACCGCCCAATGGGTCTCCTTTAGGTCTATAATCTAGCTTTTCTATATATACGTTGATACCTAGTTTTTCTTCAATAAGATTCTTAACCATGTATGCGAGATTTATAATTCTTGTAGGTACGCCAGTACCTACATTTATTACTTCCCCTTCTACTCCATCAACCTCCGCTGCTCTTACAGTAGCTTCTGCGACATCTTCAACATATATGAAATCTCTTACCTGTCTGCCGTCATAAACTGTGAGAGTGTTGCCTTTGAGAGCCTTTAACATAAATATTGCAATAGCCCAACTGTGACTCTTGGGTTTAGGTATTTGCAACGGTCCATAAACACTAAAATACCTTAGCGAGACTGTTTTCAATCCATACAATTTATAAAACAATAATACTTCATTTTCCCCCCATAACTTAGAATTAGCATATGTAGACAAAGGTTTAGGTTTCATGTCTTCCCTAAATTTTGGCGGTTTAGCTCTAATCCATGGTTGATCTCCATAAACAGCTGCTGACGAGGCAAATACGAATTTTTCAACCCCATTATCTAGGGATGCCTTGAGTATATTATAGGTGCCAACAACATTGGTTTGGAAATCCTCATCGGGATTATACACCGTTGCAGCAACATCAGCATATGCCGCCAAATGAAAAACGACATCAATATCACTATCCTTTATTATTTTATTAAGACCATGTCTATCGCGAATATCACCGCGAACAATTTCAACATTGTCCATATTTTTAAAATCTCTGCAATATGTATTCAATTGGTCAAAGGGATAGGCTGTCATATTATCAAGAATAATTATTCTGCTTGCATTTTTCTTTAAAAGTACTCGGACAACAAAACTTCCTATATGACCACAGCCACCTGTCACTAAAATAGTCTTTTTATTCCATTTCATTTTACTCGTCTCTCTTTCCTATTAATATACCAAATTACACCGCAATATGGTACCATGTACTTCCTTACATATCTATCACTAACGGCCTTTAATGATTGGACTCTAACTCTTCTCTTTGCAATAGACCGTAAATTTCTGAAAAACCTATAAACGGCAATGACGACACTCCTTGCATACTCTTTTTCATTCCTATACATAAAATATGTTATAAGTGCCATGTATTCCAATAATGTTGCAAAAATAGCAAAAAACATGTTTAGTATGGAGTAGTTCTTAAATAAGGCTATTAGTCTATTTCTTTTAGCAAGATAATAAAAACCTGGACTAAGGCGTTTAACTGAGTCTCGAGTAGTCCCTCCGCTTTTGTGATAAATTACTGAATAAGGTACATACAGGACTTTATATCCCATTAAATATAATCTCCACCCTAAATCTATATCTTCATAGCCAAAAATGAAATATGGATCAAATCCTCCACTCCTAATAAGAATGTCCTTTCTGAAAAATGTCAGAACGCCCATAATGTAAACTGGTTTATCATATTGCCCATAATCTATTTCATTGACACCCCGTGTGTAATTATTACCGAAATAATCGATCCATCTACCTGCTGCTGCACTATCCTCAAACCTATCTCTATGAAAATAACTCTTAAACTTAGGATCAGCAGCTGCAATGTAAGGATTTTTCTCCAAATAATCCACTAACGGGTTCAGCCAATTGGGATGAACCTCAACATCATTGTTAAGTATTGCGATGTATTTACCCTTAGCATGTAAAGCTCCAACCATGTAGCCCATTGAAGAACCGTAATTCTTCCTCAATTTGATTATTTTTACATTTTTATAATTTCTCATTACGTACTCGACACTTTCATCACTGGATCCATTATCTACAAGTATTATCTCAAAATTTGGGTAGTTAGTGCTTAATACGCTATCCAGTACCGTTCTAAGATGTCCTAACCTTAGACCATTATAGTTTAAGATTATAATTGAAACCAGTGGTGTTTTGTAGTCACTCATCATTTACATTTCTGACATATAGCACTCAGAATATTTTAAGTATCGCCCTTAAAAGCACTATCAGTGAAATATTTTCTATTGACTTGTAGCTTGTTCTGCGAGCTGAAGACCACGGAGTTATAGGATATTGGGTGGTAGTCATGCAAGTGGACTATCACCTTCTTTCCCAGCTTTTTAGCAAAGGGTATAAGTGGATAGCAGGGTCTTGGAATGTAAATGACGTCGCTTTTTCTTAAGATCTCAAGAAACCAGCTTTGCCTTGCTAAAGCTGAGCAACTGAGCCATAGACCATACCTATTCCTAACGCTTAAGAAGCTAGAATAAACGAAGCGAACGCCTTCAATATGCTTAGCCAATTTAGTGCCGTGAACAACAGTTAACTTAAATCCAGCATCTCTGAGAATGCGAGTTATAAGATAAGATGCTAGAATCCCTCCTGTGCCCTCAGGCCACCATTGCTCAGACACCACCAAGACTTTCATTTTTACTATTTATGAAATAGTATACTAATCCGCTAATCTTGGATGTTATGCTTGATACATAATGCGTGTAGCAAGTTGCCGTAGTTCCAGTAGCCCTGTAGCCGTAGCACCGTATGCATATTCCGAGATCGGTATCATCAACTACCAGAATCTCACAGGGCTTAACAGTCTGATGCAATAGCGATTCTAAAATGTATCGATTCTAGGCTCGCCCTTTGTGATGGTTACAACAGATATCGTAAGAGACATCTGCATTATAATCTTATGAATGTTTTCTTAAGGGTTAAAACATGCCTTTTGATTGCAACTTTAAGCACTCCGTATGAGAGGGCTAAGCCTATAGGAAAGTTAAACCTAAGCCACGTTACCACACCATCTTTAAGACCATTCTGCTTAATAACCAAATATATGCTAGGTGCTAAGTATATAACAACACGATCGCTAAAATCTGTCCATTTATGATAGCTCCAATGAAGCTTGCGACTACTGCCCAAGGCAATCCTAAGTAGTAAAATATCCTTGCTTTAAGGAATTTTGGTAAACTTCCAAATATTCTATAATACTCTTCAGCCCTAACAACAAAGTTATACTTCAACCATGACTTTAAAAGGCCTTTTTCTTTTCACGTCTTCCAGTCTTTTAAGATGCAAAACGGGCTTAGGTGACCACATAATTTTGTAATTTGTCTTTTCCACAACTCTAATGCAAAATTCGGTGTCCTCGCTACCGCTAAGATTCTCATAAATCCTCCCACTTTTTCGAACACGTCTCTCCTGATCAGCGTGAAACCCATATATGTGGCGTGGCTTTTCTTATTGAGGATAGGCTTACGCTTTACCTTTACAGTGGCCTCATATATGTAGTCAGCCCCAATGATGCCCAACGATAGATTGTTTTCCATAATGAAGACTATTTCCTTCAAGAGGTCCCTTGGGGTATCACGTCGCTGTCCCAAAAAAGCAGATATTCCCCCACCATGTTTTTAATGCATAGGTTTCTCGCCTGCGGTATATTTGTATGTTCCTGAACTAGAACAATATTATAATATCGCCTCTCCATTTCGTTCTTCCACTTTACAAGGATTTCAAAAGTCCCATCAGTAGAATGATCGTCAACGAATACTAAGTTGATCTTATCCTTTGGATATTCTAAAGACTCAATAGCCTCCAATACCTTCCTGATACACCAGAATCTATTTTTGATGGGAATGCCTATTGTTACTAATGGGATACTACCCTCAGTCATTTACTCCATCTTACTACAGAATTATAGAAAGAGAGAATTCTTCGAAGATCTTCTATTTCTCAAGGAAAAGTCTCGCCCAATCTCTACAAAAGAGCCGACACAATTTATTAGCTACTCTAACTGCTATATGCGTGCCCTTTGAGCTATCTATCCGTCCAAGAAATAGCAGATAATCGTCCTTATCCTTTGAGAATTTATATTTCTCTACTTCTATGCCATGATAAACTGTATCAACAACATTAAATCCTTTCTTCTTCATGCAATTGTACTGGTTATATGAAATGGCAACTAGAGGAATCTTAGAGATTCTTATCAGTCGTCCGAAACCTGAATCCTTCACGTCTGCATGAAGTGTTAATAGTATTTTCTTACCTAATATGGAAATCGCATTAACAATAGGTGAGCGAACTGTGTATGAACATGGGTATATTCACATCACAACTTTTAGCAAGCGAGTAGAGCGAATAATAAATCTTGTAAAACCTGTTTAGTCTTTTGATTGGCGTTTTAAATGGCGACGATATTTCGTAGAATCCATGGAATTTTGGAGGTTTAATTCCCACACCTTTACTTTATAGCCTAGAGCTTTCTGATGTCTTGCAAGGACATCAACTATTAGCTCAGTTCCTCCATAACGTAGGGGTGGAGTGGTGGTATATACGGGTGATATGTGAAGAACAGAAAGCACCGCTAAATAATTCTCCTAAAGGTTGCTATGTTTGTCTTAGTTGAGAAGAGATGGCTATAGGCCTCTTTTGCTCCTTCCTCAAGGTTCTTTAACAACTTATGATTTTTAGCTAAGTTGCTTGTCTCTTCAACAATTTTATCCCAGTGAGATATGTAAATATGAAGGCCGTGTTTGAGTTCTGGATGTACTAGTGTCACCACCTCACTCGTTATAATAGGTCTTCCGAAGAATAATGCGTCAAGCAACCTATTGGAAACGTTTCTGTTCGTTATGGGCATCACTACAAGCATGGCCTTTTCATATATCTTAGATAATACATTATCGGTAAAACCTCTTCCTACAAATTTCATATTCTTAGGAATGCTGAGGTTTGGAAATACTTTCTTCCATTCATTACTATCGCTACCCGCAACGACCACATTTACATTCTTAAGCCTTCTAGCAAGAGCGTAAAGCACTAGTGCGTGAGGTATACTCTCAAATTTTAAGTAAGCACCAGTCTTATGTAAAGATGTAAAGCCGAGAATATATTCATCGAGACATTCTAAAGTCTTTAAAACTTCCTCATCTTTCGCATTGTAGTCGGTTTTTATGTATCCCCATGGGGGATAGAGCTTAATAATCCTGGAATCTAGGAACGGGTATATTCGTTTGGCAAATGAGTAGGTAGCATGATCGACTGCGATGCTAAAGTCACTAGAACTTATGTATATGCTGTTCATTATAATGCTGGGTACGAAGATAAAGATGTCTCCGCGAGCCCCAAACCTTAGATTATCACGAAGCTTAGCTGCACGAATACTCCAAAGCCTCAATATCACCTTGATGTTGGCCTTTTTACCTATGATGGAGGCTACAAGGATAGGCAATCTGGGGGTTGCAAATACCATGTCATACATTCCTATATTGATGAACTCGCTGAGGATACTTGCATATCGAATAGCATTATGTATGGATTTATCTGTAGCCAAATTTAAGAATCTGAAATTGAAAGCTCCACAATCGCTTCCGATAAGGAGCTCCTCAACCTTGCTAGCTTCGGCACCAAGCCTGAGAATGTCGACCCTATGACCGGCACTTCTAAGTGCAACTATAAATCCTAGCTCATGCCTGCTGAAAATGTCATTTAAACCAATATATAGGAATTTCATGGGGCCCATATAGCCAGATATACGCTACCACTAAATACCACATTCATCTCACTTACATAGTTCATGAGCTCTTTTGGTTCTATATCAAAGTATTCAGCAAAGAAATGTACAGCATGCGGGTTCTTCTGCAAACCGTAAAGACCTACTTCATCAATACCTACAATAGCAATAACCTGCTGAGTAGTTGCTGACCCTTTCTCTTGAGATGATAAAGCACTAATCGGCACTCCTATCCTTGGGTCAAGCCAAGTTTTAGCGCTGTGATCGATATAGGAAGCAAGATTCGATGTTATCTCCCAACTAGTCCTATCTGCCCACCCGATCTTATTTCCAAACGTGTTAGCCGATAAAGTGGGGTCCTGTATCCCATAAAACGAAATTACAGATATCAAAGTAATAGATAAGATTAAACTCGCCGATTTCCTAGAAATCCATATTATCGTGATTGCTGATAATGGGAGCATTAGCAGATAAAGCCAGTAAAAGTATCTTCCGCCAAACGTAGGTAAACTTCTGAGAAGAAAATTAACACCTGTGGCAACTAAGCCAAGCAACCCTAAAGTTCCAACATAACTTTTAAGCGGAATGATGGGCCCATTTTTTCCTAAAAAAGCTGATGCAATTTGAAGTATGAGGTAAGCGCTTGTTATCGATGGAATTAATGCCCAAGCCCAGAAATACTGTTCCATTCCTGACGTGTACCAAGGTAAACGCGCCTCTTGAAATGGAATAGTTCGCCCAGTCAACAAATCTACAAGTCGGGTCAAAGCATTAACACCCGGTCTCGCAATAACATCAAACACATATGTATACATCCAGTATGCTAAGCTCATCATGATTAGGATGAGAATTATGTTGCTTACTCTACTTCTAAAAGCCTTACTCACTTTCGTTATTAAAAGCGGTAAAAGGAAGGATGCAATTATCAATGTGTATGTAGCATGGGCTATGATGCCTGGAATGAATAGGATTATGAGAATAGCTGTTAGGGGCTTAGGATCTCTAAAGAGCTTAAGCATAAGGTATATTGTCACCAAAGAAAGCACTATAGCATAGTATTGGTGAACCAATTGGATAAGGGATAGCGTTGGAGTTATCGACAAGAGAAGTAAGGCTATAAAGGAATTTGAAATTTCTCTAGTTATCTCCTTAACAAGAAAGTATACAAATATGAAGTACGTTAAATATATGCAGTACTTGAGCGTTAGATAGTAGCCCATCAAACCTGTTATGCCGAGTGCACCGAAACCCGTAACTGTAGATAAAACATACTCGAGGAACGGTATCAAATGGAAGAACTGGTAATATGGATTTTCCACATACTTAAACGGAATCCATCGGCCGTCGCTATTCATGGCGGCCGCAAAGCCAATAAATCTGGCATCATCGCCTAACGGCAAGGGATGCTTTGTAGAAGTAGTAACGATGATTGGTGTAAATACAAATAGAAGTACAGTTGCAAACAAGAACCTTCTATTACTTTTTAGAAAGCCTGATGATGAAAGCCAAAGAATGAAAGTCATCAGAACGGCATATATAAATGGGAAAAGGTTAACATCCCAGTAAATAGAGATTAAAACTGAAACTAGAGAGAGAAGTAAAATAACTGTTGACACATATTTCTCATCAAAGTTGAGGGTGGGGGATTTTAAACCTTTACCAGAAATCAATTGTATCACTACCCAAACAAAAGTTAGCAGTAGTGTGTAGAAAACTAATGGATGTTGTAAAAGCTCCATTATAAGATTTATGAGAGGAAGCTCCATAACTTTTACTAACAGGTTCTTCTATTTCCTTGCAAGAATGGCTAGATTAGCTACGAGTGAAGATTTCTTCGATAACATTTTATCTAAGTAGTATACAAACCTTAAAGCGCTAGCAGGCTTGGTTTTCGACCTACTTGCGAGTATGCCTTAACCTCAACCATCTTAAAACCAAAATTTGAAAGGAGTTCCCGTAGCAACTCCAACGTATACAAACGCACATGTCCACTAATCGTGGAAGTTATTCCCAATGGATATTTATATCTCTAAGTGGTGAAATAATCCAACCCTAGAATGGGTTTACCAGCTAGCAGTAGAATTCTGTTATACCAAGATGCTTGGTTTGGTGTTGTAATTAGAAACCAACCTCCGTCATTAAGAACTCTATACGCCTCTTCAATCATATGATCTGGATTGAGCAAGTGCTCTATCACATCAAGGACTGTAACAAGATCAAATTCTTGACTTTAAAAGGCAACTGTTCCTCATTTAAGTCGACCTTCACTCTTTTAATGTCAAGATCCAAATCAGCGCTTTCATCTCCAAAACTTATGTCAACAGCATATGATTCAGGTTTTCCCAGCACTGACTTTACAAGCTTAGTAAAAGCACAATTACCTGCTCCCAAACAATAATACTTATTTACGTGTCTGACGCGTTTGGTAAACAATTCCTTTACTGCCTGGAATTTAGGATAAGTGTAAGCATTTACATTGTAAATTATAAACTTAAGTCGTTCATGATCTCCGTTGTTTTACGCACGCTTTCTCTACTACTTAATTGTGGAGAAAAACCTAATGCACCAATCTTTCTTATGGATAAGGCTACTCTTTTCACATCGCCCAACCAGCCAACTCCATGCATCAGCGGCTTAAATCTGTACAATGGCTTTAAACCCAAAACTTCTGTTATTATATCAGCGACATCTATAACCGTAATCCAATCAGCATTTCCCACATTATATACTTCATAATTCCTGTTCAATCCCTTGTTAAACGCCAACATGGTCGCTTCAACAGCATCGTCTATGTAAATATAACTTCTTATCTGCATTCCATCACCAAGTATCTCCAGTTCATTTGGATTTCTTCTCAGCTTCATTACGAAGTCATAGATTACTCCATGACGCAACCTGGGACCTACAACATTAGCGTACCTAAGGATTAATGAATTGATTCCGTAGAGCTTAGAGTAGGCGTGTATCAAATTTTCACATGCCGCCTTACTGGCGCCATAAACAGAAACAGGCCTTACTGGGGCATCTTCAGTTACAGGTATGTTTTCGGGTTCTCCATATACGCTACTTGAGGAGGCGAAGACAAGTTTTTTCACATCATTTCTTCTCATAGCTTCTAGAAGATTAAACGTTGCCACGATATTCTCGTTGAAATGTATTTCTGGATTTGTGGTACTCACTCTCACTTCAGGGTTTGCAGCATAATGAAATACGACGTCAACATCTTTGACCGCGCTGGAAACCACCTCTATGTCCTTTAAGTCTCCTTTTAATATCTCAACCTCCAGATTCTTCTTAAGATGTTCAACATTCTCCATCCTTCCAGTGCTAAAGTTATCAAGCACCCTAACCCTCCAACCTTCTGAGACAAGCCTATCCGTCAAGTGGCTTCCAATGAAACCGGCGCCACCGGTTATAAGCGCTCTTTCCATGTTTACCATCTAACCATATAGGTTATTGATGTAAGCGTTCACTACTTGATTCCAGCTTGGAATGTTGGATTTTGGCTGGCTCCTGCATTCTGTGAGGAATTCTACTAACTCTCTCGCTATGATTTCGTCGCTTTTATCCAGTTGCGTTATTAACGTTCTACTTCTCCCCGAAAAGTTGATGCCCCAAGGCTCAGTTATAATAACAGGCACCCCAATTGCATTGGCTTCGTTAATTGATTGGGGATAGGATTCCTTCTCAGATAGTAATCCAAAAATAGAAGCTTTAGAAAGGCTTTCGATGTACTTTTCAAAAGGTTGCGGGGGATTAATGCAGTAACTTATTTTAAGATTCTTCAGGTATCTCTCCAGGGATTTCAAGAACGGCCCTGAACCGAATATCTTCAGTTTGAGATCTATCCCAAACCTAACGTTTAGTATCCTAACTATATTTGCTAATCTATGAATGTTCTTGTATTTCTCAATTCGCCCGCTATACATCAAGTAATCAGACGGAGTCCATGGAACATCAAGTAACCATTCGTCAACACCATTTTCAATGGACAATGCTTTTACTCCAAAATCCCTCTCTACAAACTGTGCCTCTAACCTCGACACAGTATGAACAACATCTACAAATGTCAAAACTTTGTTAACATAACGTCTCCAACCCTTCCATAGAAACCTTCTAAACAGGGTGTGGCCTGTCCCGTGATAATATGGAGTTAAGACCTTGCGTATTCTATGATTTTTCAACACGCTTAAGGAATAAATTGACAGCACGCTATGAATGCTATGAACGTGAATAACGTCGTACTCATCTGCAACCTTTAGCAGTAATCTTCTTAATTCGCTTCTTTTCTTAGGTATGTGATAGGCTTCTCCGGGCGCATAAGTAGGCCATCTGATTATATTAACACCGTTCAACTTCTCTTCTAATATCTGACTTGATTTAGGTTCTCCAGCCAACACAGTAACAATGTGTCCTTGACTTGCAAGCCTCTCAGCGACTGATTTAACAACGTATTCTACACCACCTATATGTGGATAATAAAACGCTACAATAAAGAGAATTTTCAAATTATCCGCCGCTGTACAATTTTACATATGATTTTCTTCATTTCGCTTGCAGAACGATCCCATGTCCTTTCATGTATTATTTTAATTATTCTATAGTCTGAAGTTTTCTTTTTACCATGATCTTTCATAACGTTCAAGTAATCATCCACGTTTCTCACTATCTTCACGAACTCCTTATTTATAAGTGCTTCAGGTATTGGAGTGGATGCCACGGTTATTCCCTGCGATAGATATTCCCACAGCTTATTTGGCGCCGCGTAGTAAGCCGTTGGATTTTCTACATCGAAGGGTATTGTTCCTATATTCATTGCTGCGATATACTGCGGTACTTCTTCATGGGGTATAAAGTCTAGCCACGTTGTTATTCTCTGCACATCGTACTTTGTTATCCATTCCTTAACCTTCCTCGAGTATCTTGTTTGCAGGTGTTTTCCTATAATCAGAAGTTTTACTAGTAGTCCTTGACGATTTGCTTTCGATACTGATTTGATAAGAGTTTCCATATCAAGCCAGAATTCCACACTACCGACATATCCTATTATAACATCGTTTTCCGTGTAGCCTAACTTCTCCCTAACTAGATTTCCATCATAACTCTTTAAGAAATATTCAGATATTCCGTTAGGGATGACTTTCACTTGTAGTGCACTCTTTTTCCTTGCATAATCAGCTAACGCTGAGCCGGGAACCGTAACTAAACTCGCTTTCTTTATTAATGTCTCGG
>JBEPYP010000003.1:0-19358 GCA_041641355.1 Thermoproteota archaeon
TATCTTAGACCCGAAGCTGCGCAAGGAATTTTCATAAATTTCAAGCGAATGTATGAACTTACAGGAAAGAAATTACCTTTCGGTGTTTTTCAAATAGGTAAAGTTGGTAGGAATGAGATAGCCCCACGAAAGGGATTGTATAGAATGAGGGAATTTACTATAATCGATTTAGAGTTCTTCTATGATAGAGAGAAGCCTAATTGTGAATATATTAGAAGAATAGCCAACGAGAAGATTAGAATACTCAAACAAGAAGGAGAGATGATAGAAGAAAGTATAGAACAACTTCTAAGTAAAGAGATTATAAAAAGCGAATGGATGGCGTACTTCATGTATTTGGCAAAAGAGTTTGTGATTAGCCTAGGTATAGATAGCTCTAAGCAATATTTCTTGGAAAAAGCACCCGAGGAAAGAGCACATTACTCTTCACAAACCTTTGATCAAATAGTCATAATGTCTGATGGAACACATGTAGAAGTGTCAGGCCATGCGCTTAGAACCGATTATGATTTGAGAAGACACAGTGAAAAAAGCGGAGTTCAACAGTTAGCTGAGAGGATAAAAGAAGGGAAAGTGGTAGAAAAATTTTACCCATATGTTGTAGAACCCTCATTTGGTCTCGAAAGATTGCTTCTAGTAACAATAGATGCTGCATATAATGAAACAAAGAATAGAATAGTGCTAAGATTACCAAAGTCAATAGCACCTTATCAAGCGGTGGTTGCTCCCTTGGTTAGAAAAAATCAGTTGATAGAACTTGCCTCCGAGATACATCTTACGCTAAAAAAAGAAGGAATAGATAGTTTACTTGAAGATTCAGAATACATAGGCAAAACCTATGCTAAGGCAGATGAAATAGGAGTCCCTTATGTCATAACAGTGGATTACCAAAGTTTAGAGGATGGAAGTATAACGATCAGAGATAGAGAAAGTTGGAATCAAGTTAGGGTAAGTATTAAAGATTTGACCCATAAGATTAAACTACTGATAAAAGGGGAAATTGAATTCAGCGAAGCAGGAGAACTCGTTAAGAAGAGCGCTTAATTCTCCTTCTTGAGGTAGTATATACGAAAATGAAAGACACCATGAAAAAGAGTAATAACCCTCCAACCAAGTAGTGAATAGGTATTGCCATATCTCCAAATGAAAGAATAGGTAGATTGAAAACAACTACTCTGCTCGTAAATTCGTTCACCACTAAAGGTACTTTATATTCGTAATTGCCAATCCTTACTATTACTTCATAAACTCCTTTGGGTATATTATCGAGATCATAACCACCTTCCTTCATGCTAAACTCTTTGGTTAAATTGCCTTTGATGAGAATTTTTGCATTGGAAACTGGAATGCCCAATATATCCAAGACTTTTATCCTAATGTCGAAGACAAAAGTCTTCAGTTCGAAAGTGTTGTTTGTTGCAGTTATTTTTATGCTTTGAGATAGTACTTCAGCATCCTTGTAGAGTACTTTAACCACAAAATCATCCAAATAGCCTTCCCATACTGCATTTCCGTTTTCTATAGTTAAGTTAGCGACAGAAGTCCCTTTAGTACTATATATTTTTAAAATACCACCGTCTAGAGGTTTAAAGTTCCATGTAAGCAAGGAGAATTTAACTTGCGTGGATATCTTCAAAGTCAAATTTCCTGATGATGCAATGAAAGTTTTACCGAACAAATTGAAGGTAACTACAGAGGAACCTATGTTTGGTACTATAGGTGAGGAAGCCTTAGCTACATAGGATAGAGATAAGGATTCGTTAGGCCTTAATACAGATACTGAAGTCATGTTATTGCCGCTTAAAAGAACCCAACCAGCGGCTAAATAATCTCTCAGATTCACATCATACAACGGGACGTCGCCTTTATTGATGACGTTTACAGATATCGATATTGATTCTCCTACTCTAAGAATGGTAGAATTGAGAAAACGTTCAATGTCTAATACAGAAGAAAATACGAGGGGGTCGATTAAGATCTCTTTATTTAAAGGTTCTACCAACTGAAAGGCTGGAATTACGAAATTGTCATGTTTAGTTATATTGAGTACAAGGCTGATGAAGTGCTCATACCCTCTGTTAAAAGAATATCTAGCTAACAAGAAGTTTCTTTCTTCGTTGAAACTATCCTTTCCTAGATGCTTAAGACCTTGTGAATCGAGAATGCTCTTATCTATCCTTATTTTAGAAGATCTCATTAGACCTAACGCTTTAGATTCCCAGCTTAAACTTACATTAGTTAAATTATAGACAGTAGTGAAGTTTTGGCTCTTGATGGAGAGATAATTTATGAAGGGGAATGATGAAGAGAAAGAGAATAAAGGAGAAGAAGGTATTTTGACTTCATAACTTCTACTCCCGTTATTATATTTCAAGGTTAATTCGTTAAAAACACTTGCGCCTAAGGGTATAGACTTATATTTTGATGGATCTACAAGAAAACTAAAAGTTTCGTTCCCCCTAGCAGTAACATTAGGTAATTTTTGCTCCAAATAATCTACGCGCAAATTCAGATCTGTAGCGTTAACATTGCCTGTGTTTTGAACAAAGACAGAGAAAGTTGTAGGTCCTGTTAATATATCAGGTGAAATCCTGGCTGGTTTCACATAGAAGCTAATCGAAGCAAATGACTTTTCTTGATAAGCCACCAACAACGTATTACCTATGGTTGTGAAGTTCGTATCACGATAAGAATAATAAGCTATAGGAGGAGGGATTTCATAAACACCTTTGGATATATTCCCAACCACTCTTATAGTTATGGATTTTTCTTGAACGGCATTAGAAATGTTTTTAAAAATCAAAGTATCGTTATCGTAAGAAAGCCATGTAGGAAGATTTAGCTTAACTCTTACCTCAGAAGCGTTGAAGCTACCTAGATTAAATACAGAAACGAAAAGTTTAGAACTAGAATTGAAGGACGCTGGTGAAGCACGTTGCGTTACGATTATAAAAGGATCAAGCTTGGAAGCATTCAGAAGAATTTTGTTGATTTTCTCGTCAGCTTTTAAGACGTATGATGAAGTAGTTATCCAGTTCTGTGAATAACTCGTACTCCATTTAATAGGAAGAGTTGAATTTATTACTGAAATCCCGTACAAGAAGAAATTTAATTTTGATGTGGAAGCCGATTTGGAGGGTGTCAAATTGCCTAAAAATCTACTATAGTCTAAACTAAAGGTCCTAGCTGATCCGATCTCAGGAGAAGCTGTTAAAGTAGATGAAGCAATCAAGGTTAGTTTTCTAGAACCATCCTTAGAATATTCATATATTACAGCTTCTGTAGAAAGCTTGCTGGTAATATTGAAAAATCCGCCATACTTATAATCGATAGTCTTGATCAGTTCTTCTATATAAAAACGATAATTACCTCCTGTAAGGAAAACCGCTTGTTGATTCGTTTTATTAAGAAGTATGAACTTTGTCTTAAATGATTCAGCTAGTTTTGAAACAATAAGCTTGAAATCGACTTGTTCAGAGTCATTGAAAAATATCCTCACAACAAAACCTTTGCTTAAAAAGAAAGGCAGTTTTTCCATGGGATTATAGCTACTTAAGAACCATCTTAGACTTCTTTCACTCAATTCGAGATTGGAGATTACAATTTCGTAGCCATTGATGATGTCCAATAATCGGCCTAGGTTAAGTATATCAGTGGTATTAGAATAAGACAATGTCAAAACGAAAATCGTTTCGTTATATACTTGATAGATGTCGATGGTTTCTATAAGACCTGTATTAGCGTTGGTAACAGATAGAACATTAAAGCTAGGTGTTGGGAAGAGGGTTAAAATTATCAGCGAAAATATGAAACTGAACTTCAGCATTATACAATAGTTGAGCTTTCATTATTTAAGTTTTTAAAAATAACTGAGAAATCTCCAATTATGGCACAGACAAAACCTAGGAAAGAAAAAAGACTTAGAATAAAACTAATGAGCGACGTAAAAGAAGGAAAAATCATTATAAATGAAAAACTAGCCCAAGAATTAGAACTAAAGGGTGATGTAGAAATCGTAGTAGGAGGTAAAAAGAAATTGATTTTAAATGCTGTGATTTCAATTGACGTTCCACCAGATCAAGTTTACATCAATCCACAAGACGCAAAAATGAGCGGTATAGCTGATAATACTATAGCGACTATTCGAAAGGCTTCTCAATAAGACCTCCTCCATATTTCATTGCCAAGGGAAACGTGATTGCCAAATCTTCTAATATGATTATTCCTCTAGCAATTAAAATAGCAACAAAAGAAGTAGTAACATCAATTCCAAAACTTGCATATATTAGAATCATCAAAGGTTCTACTAAGCCTATATTTGCAGGAATTATTAGGGATGTGGTTGTAAGGAAAGCTAATATTGGGAAAGTAAAAAGTACCACGCCTAGATTAACTGTCATGCCTAAAGAGAGAAAAGCCAGATAAAAACTCAAAGTGTTGAAAAACCATTGTATAGATACAAGGAAAAGTGCAAGTAGGTGAGAAGGAGATCTTAAAATGACCTTGATGTGGTAGGAAAAATTATCTATGAATTTTGATATTTTATTATAAAAATATTCAAAATTATTATTATCAACCTTTTTAAAATAAATTAACAAAAATAAAATATTCTTGAGAAATTTCTTAATTATTTGAGGATATAAGATTATTATTAATAATAAAATATTTAGGAAAATTGTAATTGAAAAGTAATAAGATAAAAGATTAACATCTAAACCATAGTAATACATTAAAATCACGCCTAAAGATAAAAAGATTAACATAGCTAACCCATACTGAAATTTATTTATACTTAGAGCTGCAATTAATATATCATTAGAAATATTACACTTATTATTAAGATATCTAATTCTTGAGATTTCCCCGCTTAAAGAGAAGAAAGGGATGGTTAAGTTAAAAAAAATTGAGAGAGCTGTAGCTATAAAATTTTCACGTATAGAGACAGGCGTTACCTTAAGTAATATAACGTGCCAGGCTAGGAAGAAGAAGATCAAAGCCAACAAATTGGTTATTAAGATCATAACCAGGAAGCTAGCATTAACCTGCCCGAGCATGGATAATATTCTGATAGGTTCTAAGCTGATTAGGAGGAAAACGAACAAAGCTAGCATGAAGAGGATCAAAATTAATTTGAAAACCTTTTTTACCATAACGGTGTAATAAGAAAATAAGAGAATTTAAACCTAAGGATGACAAATACCGCAATATACACAGGTGGATTCTTCATAGTATATGATGAAGAAAAAGGACCTACTTTATATAAGGAAGGATTCTACGGTAAACCCTTAGGCATAGATAAACCTAAAACACCGATATTCAAAGCAAAAATGATATTGAGCTTTTTCGAAGCGCTTTACTTGAAACGTAACAATCTCATAAAAATAATAGATGAGGAAGGTAGTGAGATTGACGATGAAAAACTCATAAAAGAAGCATATGAGTACATAGATGATTTCGAAATAAAATACATCGTTTATGAAGACTTGAGAAAAAAGGGCTATATACCTAGACTTGGGACGAAGTTTGGGGCTACTTTTTTGGTTTATAGATATGGACCAGGTATAGATCACGCACCTTTTTTAGTAGATGTCATGAGAAAGGAAGATAAACTAAAAGTGATAGAAATAATAAGGGCGGGTAGGCTTTCCCATAGCGTAAGAAAGAGGTTGATTTTAGCGATGGTAAATCCTGAGAATAGAGAAATAAGCTACTATATCTTCAGGTGGTTTGAATGAAAAGCGCGTTTATAACAAGCTTAAAGGATTTAGCTTCGGAGAATTTTAAAAATTGTATTATTGAAAAATTAGGATTTGAAGAAAAAATTGAAAGCAAAGAAATAATAAAGTATATAATTAAAAAAGATATATTTTTATATGTATTAAAAGAATCTGAATTATTATTTGCAGAAAATTTGCATGAAAAAGTAGAAGCGGATTTTTTGATCTTTTTATCCAAACATAAATCATTAAGCGGTATAAATGGTTTTTATGTTCATTCGATAGGTAATTTCTCTGAAGACATCAGCCATGGAGGCAGAGCTAAAACGTTGAGTTATACTTCAGCTTTACTTTCTAAGAGAATTTTTATGGAATTAACCAGAGAAGTTGAAATGAGTCCCAGGAAAGACATAAGGGTTGGAATAGAAGTTACTCACCACGGTCCTTTTGTTAAAGATAAGGTTTGCATTTTCGTAGAGATTGGAAGCGATGAAAAGATGTGGAGAGACAAACAACTAGCAGATATGGCATTAGAAGCAATTTTAAAAGCTCTACAGAAAAAAGATGAATATAAAATTGCAATAGGTATAGGAGGACCTCATTATGCACCTAAATTCATTAGATATCAAGCAGAAGAAGAATATGCAATAGGGCACATAATGCCTGATTATGCAATAGAAAAAGCAGATTTCGAAGTAAAAATGGTAGATGAAATGGTAAGTAAAACTTTAGAACCTGTAGAAATTGCCTTAATAGACTGGAAAGGAATAAAGAGCGAATATAGAAAAATTATATTGAACAGATTGAAGGAAATAGGTATAAATTTCTTGAAAATTTAACCTTAAATATGGCTTAGTAGGATTGTTAATATTTAATGACAGGCAAAAATCTACGAGATCAATATCTGTTAGATCTTCAGACAGTTACTATAGATACTCTAAAAGATTTGATCGTTGAAGGATATATTAGAGGAAAACTTTATGTTCATACGGGTTATTTTAAGAACGTAACCTCTTCTGAAGAATTGACGGCTATTACAGAAGCGTTAATAGAAATTTCTGAACTTACTTCTTTATATGATGATCTTTCAATAGAATTGATAAGCCACATTCCTAAAGGTTTAAAATTCGATGATTTACTCACAGACAAAAATCACTTCTTGATAAGCCTAGCTATGGAGTTAGGCTGTACTATCATAACAAGTGACCAACTATTAAGTCAGATGGCAAAAGCTTCTAAGATAAAATATATTTATAAAGAACCAACAAAGAAAATTCCTTCATTCACTAAATACTTCACCGAGGATGTAATGAGCCTACATTTAAAGGAAGGAACTTTTCCCTTTGTTAAAAAAGGAAAGCCAGGAAAGTGGGTATTAGAAAGGGTGGATGACAAAATCCTAACAAAAGCTGAGTTAGAACATATAGCTAAAGAAATCTACGATATAGCCAAAACCTCTTATGAACAAGTCAAAGAAATAGACAGGAGATCTTCATTGATCGCACAGCTAGGATATTACAGAATAGTTATGGTCAAACCGCCCCTTTCTGATGGAATAGAAATCACAATAGTAAAACCGATCAAGACACTTAAACTAGAGGATTACAAACCTAGCGAAAGGTTAATGAATAGATTAGAAATGCAAGCTGAAGGGATATTAATAGCAGGAGCTCCAGGAATGGGTAAAACGACTTTTGCCCAAGCTTTAGCAGAATTTTACTTAAGAAAGAATAAAATAGTGAAAACCGTCGAATCTCCAAGAGATATGCATCTACCAATGGAAATAACACAATATTCAAAAACTCACGGAAGCTCTGAAGAATTGCATGATATATTGTTACTTTCGAGACCGGATTACACGGTATTCGACGAAATGAGAGATACCAAAGATTTCGAATTATTCACGGACCTAAGACTGGCTGGTATAGGAATGATCGGAGTGATACATGCTACTACACCCATAGATGCAATTCAGAGGTTTATTAATAGAGTAGAACTTGGGATGATACCTTCGATTATCGATACCGTAATATTCATAAAATACGGTGAAATAAACAAAGTATACACCTTAGAGACTGCGGTAAAAGTACCTTACGGTTTAACAGAAGTAGATCTTACAAGGCCTGTGGTTTTGGTTAAGGATTTTGAAACAGAAGAGCCCGAATATGAGATCTATGTCTTCGGAGAGAGAACGTTTGTTGTTCCAATAAAGAAAGAAAGACTGGAATATGATGAGGCTAAGAAAAATATAATAAAAGCTCTACGTAAATATGTCCCAACTGTAGAGGTGGAGGTTGAGAAAAGAGAAAATACCTATGTGGTTAAAGTTCCTTTGAGATATTATTCAAGAGTACAACACCTAGCTTCTAAGAAACTTAAGAAAATAACTTCGAAATACTCTTCCTCTGTTGAATTAATACCTATATAGCCCAAAATACATTTTATTTATCGGCTATGATTTCACAGAGTTACTCTGAAAAAATGAGGAGAAGGCATTTGAATGAGCCAGTTTTAATAACCCAATATTATAAATAATATAATAGTGCGGACGTCGTCTAGCTTGGTTAGGACATCAGCCTGCCACGCTGGTAACCCGGG
Source organism: Thermoproteota archaeon (assembly GCA_041641355.1). Lineage (GTDB taxonomy): Archaea > Thermoproteota > Thermoprotei > Gearchaeales > Gearchaeaceae > DSFO01. The sequence continues at coordinate 8,316 of JBEPYP010000003.1, forward strand.
TTCAAATCCCGGCGTCCGCATTAAAATTTAAAGCTTTATAAAGAAGAGTTAAAGTATGTTGTTGCTGATAAGCATACCAGTTCTAATCTTAGCTTTTCTGGTAACATACCTCCAATTGCCTTTTCTGATAAAGTACATGCATAAAAAAGGTAAAGTAGGCATAGATATCCACAAAAAAGAGAAACCGAAAGTAGCAGATATGGGAGGATTATCAATTATATTCACGACTTCAATAGGGACTTTGCTTTTATACTTTATAATCAACGATTTGAGATACATCATAATAATATCTGCTGCCTTAATAGCAGCCATCATAGGACTAGTTGATGATTTTAAAAACTTAGGAGGGAAACTCAAGCCGGCTTTGACTTTATTCACTGCTTCGCCTATATTATTAACTGGTTATTACAATCCTCATCCTTCATTACCTTTTATATCATCGACAAGATTAACAATAGTCTACCCCCTTGGGATACCTGTATGGATGGCTATCACGAGCAACGCCGTAAACATGTTAGATGTAATAAACGGTGCAACGCCTCTTTTGCTAATTCCTATAATAATAACATTAATAGCAACTTCTCTTTATCTAGGAAATTTAACCTTAATTCCCCTGTTGGCACTAACTTTAGGATCCCTCATTGCATTTTACCTTTTCAATAAATATCCTGCAAAAGTATTCATGGGCAATACGGGAGACTTTTTCTTAGGTGCCTTAATAGGAGCGATAGCAATAACCTATAGCTTGGAAATGGTAGTTATAACAGCTATGTTACCCTACATAATGAATGGATTCTATGCATTAGCCTCGCTACGCAGGTTTTTTGAGAAAAGCGAAATAAAAATCAAACCTGTAGAAGTGAAAGACGACATGCTTTTTCCTTCAACCAATTTAAACGCACACATGACTTTGACGAGGATAATTTTATCGAAAAAAGCTTTAAGCGAAAAACAATTAGCTTACGTATTCTTTTCATTAGCCTGCGTTTCCTCTATTCTTGCGTTTATAACAGGAATCCTTACTAAGGTGAGGATATTTTGAAGGAGAATATATTATACGTAATATCACTCCTGGTCTTTTCGTGGTCGATCCTTATATTTTTCTCATTACTTATAACCATTTTAATATCGCAAATCGAAGGCCCCGGTATATTTTTGAACGTCGCCCGATTCTTAGTAGGTTTGTTGTTATTTGCATTATGGTTGCTTATATGGTATTATTTAACTAGAAAAACGTTCTTAAGAAATATCAAAAAATTCAATCAGACCAAAACCTCCTAGTTCTAGCGTAATTTATCTCGTAATTTAAGATCTCTTTTATTAATTCAGACTTATCACCTTTCCACTTAGTCAATATTCTCCTCGCGAATTCTGGGCCAATGCCCCTACCAGCCATCACCATTGCTGCAATTTTACCATAACGGGAGACAAGTTCTGCACTAAGGGAAATCCTCTCAAATGCGTTAGAATATTTCTTTAAAAGTTTAAGATTAGAAACCTTAAAAGCTTCGAATGCCTTCATCATCTCTTCATCGAAGGGATTTATCGCAGCAAGTTTTATAGAATTGCATCTTTTGCATTTAGGCATCTCCTCTAAGTTGGCTATCTTCGCTTTGAAATCTGCCTTACAAGCAAAGCACAGGAATAAAAGTTCTTCTTCAAGAAGCCTTTTCTCGATAGCATCCAAGATAGATGGGGAAGTTTTGTCTGTAACGTCTTTAAATAAAGGTAAATTAGAAATCATCATGAAAGAAATCGGGGAAGGATAGCGGACTTCAAAGCAAAGAAGCTTTACGGATTTGCCTATTTCATTTACGAAATTAATCAATTCCTTGGATGCACAATATTGTTCTAGGAAATAGTTTATCGCCTCCTCTTCAACTAGTGTATTTTTCAAACCCATAAGTACCTTCCTGTTCAGTTCTTTAAGATGTTCCTTCCTGAAAACGCCCATGAAAATTGCAGTTTGTTTTAAAACTGAAAGGAAACTATAATCTTCATATAAAATCTCAGAGAGTAAATCCCGTTCCAGTAAAATCTCAGGCAATCTTAAAAGGTAATTCACCAAAGTTGTAAAGGAGATATTTTCCCTCAAATGAAGAACTACACCGTAAGCTAAATAGCTCGATTCTAATACCTTCCCTTTCAGGAGACCGCGAAGAAGAATCGCAATACCTCTGTTGATTTTGGTCCCTCTAGGATTTATTATGGAAATTATATCCCCGAATCTCTCTATGATTATCGTTTTCTCAGAAGGTAAGAAAGGTGAATTTAGAAGTATATTATTCAAGAAAGATCTTAAGGCGTTTAGAGCTTGAACGTCTACATAAACTTCTCCACGAGATAATTCATCCAAATCATTTTTCTTCAGAAGTTGATTTAGCCTTGCAAATGTCTCTTCTGCTACCTCTCTGCTTACAGGAAGAAGCTCACCAGTCCACATAGGAATCTCTGCTTCACTAGGCGGTAAAGGCAATAGTTCTGCTTGAAGCCTTTCTTCATCGATGGAAATCACTTTCCAAGGCATGCCTGCTAAAACTAGGGGTATATTTTCATCATAGGCATAGTAAAGGGAACGTCCTTCTACTTTACCTATTACGGTTCTACTAGAAGCGTCTATACAACTATACAAAGGCTCTTCAAATATTGTAGAGATCGTGGAAAAATAGTAAGGAATACACCTTGCCCTTATAGGGTATATGTTGTCTCCCCTTACAAAGATCAATCTAATTTTAGATAAATACTCGATCAATCTTTGTAATTTATCTTTAGTTAAATTCTTAAATAAATTTAATTTTATAAGAGATTCATATAAAACATTAATATTAATAAATTCTTTAATTAATAATAATCCTACTAAATGATGAGCCAAAACGTCTAATGAAAGCGAAAAATCATAATCTTCCAATTTATTACTATTAGAATTAAGAGCGATTATAAAAGATTCCAAAATCTCAAGAGCATTATGAACAAAAATGATACCTTTCGGCTTTAGATTAAGCTTATGGGCAGATCTTCCTACTCTTTGTTTGAAAATGCACGCTTGCATTGGAGAACCATATTGCAAAACCACGTCTACAGAAGGTATATCTATACCATGTTCCAACGAACTTGTTGCCACTACGACGTTTAATTGACCCTCCTTTAGTTTTGATTCTACTTCCTCTCTTACTACCCTAGCCAAGCTTCCATGATGAACTTTAACTTTTAAGTCTTTCATTTGATTTAAAGCAGAAGCCAGGCTTTCAGCTAAGCTTCTCGTATTGGCAAAGATTATCATGTTATTGTAGTTCATGGATAGATCCCTAACTTCTCTTGAGAAATCCTGAATGTTTTCAATCAAGCTAATTTTAACTTCAGCGTTTCTCTCAGATTCTTCGTTTACAATTGTAAATGGTTCATCGAAGAATATGTATTCGGCTATTTTCAAAGGGTCTCTTATCGTAGCTGAAAGGGCTATAATTCTGAAATTTTTATTGAATTCCCTAATCCTAGACAGGGTCAATATTAAATGAATTCCTCTCTTTGACTCTAGAATTTCATGGACCTCATCTAATATCAAGAATCTTAAATCTTTGAAAAATCTATTGAAAGAACTTAAAACGCATAACGCATCAAGGCTTTCAGGCGTAGTAACTAGAATATTAGGAGGTGCACGCATGATTGACGATCTCTCAGAAGTAGGTGTATCGCCATGCCTTATTCTAATTTTTACTCCAAGTCTTTCACAAAGCAAACTCATCCGCTTAAAGATATCTCTATTAAGTGCCCTCAGAGGAGTTACATAGATTGCATATAAACTTTCTTTTCTTTCCTTAGATAAAATATTTAACAAAGGAAAGAAAACTGCTTCAGTCTTTCCTGTACCAGTGGGAGATATGATCAGAAGATGATTGCTTTTTAAGAGAAACAAAGGTATAGCCTTCTCTTGCACAGGAGTTAACCTAGAATAGCCTAGCTTATTTATCTCTTCCCTTAGCTCCTCTCTTAATAGAAAAAACTACTCACAAAAATAATTTTTGATGAAGTGGCTTATTTCTTCTCAGGTGGTGGCGGAGGAAGTTCTTTACCAGCCTCCTTGACAGCTTGTTCTAATTCTTTCTCTATTTCCTCAATAGGCTTTGGAGGAGGAGTTGTTAATATTGTCCATCCTATCCACGCAGCTATACCTCCTATCGCTAAGACTGCTACTAGTATAGGTATTCGCATAAACCAAAGCTGAACTTCTCTGTCATTGATCCAGCTCAAAGATGGTATGGCATTTGGAGCAAGGGGTACTAGAAGTAAGCCTATTAGATACACTATTATGATTATCACAGAAACCACTAATATTGCGCCGCCTATTACTCTATCTGATACCATCCTTAGAGTTAACTTCCTTTAAGACTTATAAAGATATCGTTAGTTATTGAATATACCATGCTTAAGACTCTTATGCATCTTTTAGGAATATACAAATTATATCAATGGATTTTATTTAAACAAATAAAAAATAAACCTATGCCTTCACATGTTGCAGTCATACTTGACGGAAATAGAAGATGGGCTTCTAAGAATGGCTTACCTCCTTGGATGGGCCATAGGAAAGGTGCTGAAAAGGTTAAGTTGCTTCTTAGAGAATGCTTAAAACTGAATATAAAGACCTTAACTTTATACGCATTTTCAATAGAAAACTTTCAAAGAAGTAAAGAAGAAATAGAGGAAATAATGAAATTAGCCGAAGAAAAACTAAATGAAATTCTCGTCTCTAAGGAGATCTATGAAAATGGAGTTAAAATTAAATTGTTGGGCAGAAAGGATTTGCTACCGAAATCTTTAGCTGAAAAATTCGAAGAGGCAGAAAAAAGAACTGAAAATTTCTCCAAGCATTTCTTGAACATAGCAATGGCTTATAGTGGTAGGATCGAAATAGTAGAGGCTATAAGAAAAATAGCCCGAGAGATTTTAGAAGAAAAGCTAAGTCCTCAAGATATAAACGAGGAATTAATTGAAAAGTACTTATATACTCATCATCTACCTAATCCATATCCAGACTTGATCATAAGAACTAGTGGAGAGGAAAGATTATCAGGTTTTTTGCTTTGGCAATCAGCCTACAGCGAACTTTGCTTTTTAGAAGTATATTGGCCTGAATTTAGAGCCATAGACTTATATAGAGCTATAAGAACTTATCAAAAAAGGAATAGGAGGTTTGGTAAATGAGAAGCCTATCATCTCTGGTTAGTAAAGTTAAACACTCACCTATAAGAGAAATGCTAAAAGAGGTCGCAGAAATAAAGCGCAAAGGTTTTGATGTGATACAACTTTCAACAGGCCAACCTAGCTTACCTATGGATGAGGAAGTTCTTGAAGCATTAATAGAGATAATGAGAAAGGAAAGATTGCTAGCTAGTAGCTATACTCCTACAAAAGGGATGAGGGACTTGATAGAAGCAATATCCAAGGATCTTAAGGAATTCGGAAACATAGATGTCGCTATCGAAGAAATCGTGATTACTGAAGGTGCCACGGAAGGTTTACTGCTTACTGCTCTAGTCCTGTTGGATAGAGATGAGGAAATGATCATAATGGACCCTAGCTATGTCAGCTATCCTCATATCGCTATCATAGCCGGGGCTAAACCAGTTTACGTAGAAGAACGTGTGGATGAAGGATATCAACCAAACATAAATAAAATACTCGAAAAAATAAACCCCAAAACTAAAGCTATTTTGTTAGCCACACCAGATAATCCTACAGGCAGAGTGTTAAGAAAGGAGATCGCCAAGGCATTAATTGACTTGGCTGAAGATCATAAACTGTGGTTAATCATAGACGAAGCCTATAAGCACCTAATTTATGAAGGTGAACATTATTGGTTCTGGAGAGAAGATAGAGCTAGAGAATTCACTATATGCATTAACACATTCTCGAAAGATCCTGCAATGACGGGTTTAAGGTTAGGTTATGTTTATGGACCTAAGCAAGTAATCGCAGCAATAGAAAAATTAAAGCAATATTCCACTCTTTCTTCAAATACTCCTGCCCAAATAGCAGCGAGAATTTACTTAAACCCTAAAATAAAGAGGAGAGTACTTGAAAATACATTGAAAATTTACAAAAGTAGAAGAGATGCGCTATATAATGCGATAAGAGAATATTTGCCAGAAGCTAGAACGGTGAAACCTGAAGGAGCCATGTATCTCTTTGCAAACATAGAAAGTTACTTGAAAGAAATAGACATGAATGACCAAGAATTCATGATTAATTTAGTAAAAGAAAAAAGAGTAGCAGTCGTAGCAGGTAGTGGTTTTGGTGAGATGAGTAAAAATCATGTAAGATTCACTTTTGTAGGAGAACCAGAGGATAGATTGGAAAAAGGAATTAAGCTTGTAAGAGAGTTTATAGATGAAAAGAAAGCTAAATGAGATTAACTAAGGAGCTGCAAATAAGCAAAAAAGAGCTTGTTGATGAATTAATCATCGAAGATAGATCCTACAAACCTACTATTAGGCAATATTATGATATGAAGGATTTATATTTAGAAAAAGCCGAGTTGGACGATAAAACGCCTCTGTATTATATGTTTAGAGAACTCGTGTTTTCTGGTTTGGAAAATCTACTTAAAGAATTACAAGTAAGGATCGATTTGACTGTAATGGAAAATATAAAAATTAACAAAGAATATAACAAAACTCATGGTCATTATCACCCTGAAGCCGCACCGGGCAGATCTTTCCCTGAAATATACAACGTATTAGAAGGGAAGGTATGCTTCATACTGCAAAAAGGAGAAATCAAAAAAATTGATGAAGTAATTTTCGTAGAATTAAATAAGGGTGATTGGCTATTCATCCCTCCTAACTACGGCCACACTATGATAAATGTTAACGATGATAAATCTATTACCTTGAATATAGTCAGTTCTAGATTTATACCAATTTATGAACCATATAGAATTTTGAAAGGTGCAATTTATTACTTAACTCAAGAAGGACTTTTATTTAATAAAAATTACGAAACAAAAACTGAAATAAAATTTTATAAAAGCATCTTTAAAATAGACGATTTATTTGAATATATAAGTAAAAAAGAAACCGGCATTAGAGCCCTCAATAAACCTTACTTAATAAAAGACTATTCGATTTTCTTTGAAGAGGTCATTGAAAAGAAATTTCCAGTGATTTTCTAGCTTCTTTAAGTACCTCCTCGATTTTGTTGAAATTATCAAGATTTATGCTTAACGAAAAAATCCTTACGCCTAATTGATTGCACATAACTATATGCTGTAGATTCTTCAGATTTGCTACGATTAAAGGGGCTGATGCTATTCTAGTCAATTCCTTTATTATTCTGAAGATCGAAGATAATGAAAGAGAATCCTCCAAATAGCGAGTTGGAATCTTATAGTAGAAATAATCAGGCGTTATGTAAGATAAATCCAAAACCTTATCTATTACATTCTTTATACCTGATAAGTCAAAGCTTATTTCCATGCCTAATTTCTTTACAGAGGCAAGAGAAGGGAGAATGAACTCTTCGTTGAGAGACGAATGTATGGAAATTATATCAGCCCCTGCCTCGTAAAACATCTTGCTTTCTTCTTCTAAGTTATCAATAATCTTGGTATCAACATAGATCCTAGTCTTAGGCAACATACTCCTGATCTTTGAGACTAATACTAACCCATAACGCTTCAACAAAAAGTTACTTATTCCTATCATTTCTGCACCGCTTAAGTACGCTCTATTAGCCGCTTCTATAGCATTTTCAAAATCAAGTATCTCCAGAAAGGCTTGAAGTACAGGTTTCATAATTGTCATTATTTATTAAACACTATTTATTCTCAAGCTTTATAAATAATGCAAGAATGAAATAAATATGAGGGTTCAGAAACTCACGTTCATCAATGGATTAAGTAAAGAATTGAAGAGGAAATTGAAAGCCTTCAACGATTATCTAGTTTCAACCGCAGTAGCGCTTAAGACATTAGATAAGATAAAATACTTTGAAAGTAAATTAATCGATTTCGAGCGATTGATAAGACAAGAACAATTTCTATTATTTAAATTCAATGAAATTGCCTGGCCAGAAAACATTGAAGAGTGGAAGAAATTTTCGGTATTTGTTAATAATAAGAACACTGAAAATAATCTAAGAATAATTGCATTTTCTTATAGCCTAAAAAAGGTACACGAAGTAATTCCTCCATTTTCAATCCGAGAGGTGAGCATATTCACGAGAAAAGGAAGGGAAGAAATGAATAAGAATGAATATGATCTTGAAATAGATCGCTTTGAGGACGATGGAAGTACAGACCAAATAAACACTTTAAAGACAGTTTACGATACATTAATAGAATTTTTAGAGAATTCCTATAATACGAGTTCTTGGGAAAAGAACATACTTCTTACTGATATACCATTTTCGAATATAGACTTTATCAATTCAAAAGCGAATGAGAAAAATAAGGCATTTGAATTAACACAGAATTTCATAGTTTTATTAAAAAGTTTAAACATAATACCCGTTTCCTTAGTTAAAAGTAATGGATCGCCTTTAGTATCTTACATCATAAAAGTTCTAGAATCATTATATGAAAACCAAGAAGAAATCAAAATCGAAGTCCTGAACGATAAAATATATTTGGCTGACAAGCTTAGGGTCAATGCTAGAAGTCCAATGTTGTCTTATACAAATTCAATATTAGAAAACCCCTACGTTAAAGAGAAATGTTATATATTTTACTTGCGGTGCGATCACGATTACATACAAAGAGTCGAAATACCACAATTCGCTTTAAAAGATATAGAACTGATTCATAGCGTTTTACTGCAGGAATATAGCTTATCTAAAAGAAAATTGAGGACAAAAGGATTTTATTCGCATGCTAAAGCTAAGAAAAATCTGATCATAGAAAATATGAAAAAAGAAGAAATGATAAGAATGCTGGATCTATTAATTAAGGATGAAATGATTAGAAACTATAAAAAGAGGATTGGTTTGATTTCCAATTTTGCTTGAAATCCCAATCAATAGTACGTTTTCTTCATTAAATCTATCGTAAGAATTTCTTCATAAATTTTTCTTAAGATAGAAACGCTTACGATAGATTTATACAAAAAATTCTTTTTTATTTAGTGATGCTAAACGATAGGATTAAGAAATTACGTGCGCTATTGGATGATGAAAAACTAGACGGCTTCTTTTCAATGAATCCTTTTACGGTAAGATACTTTTCCAATGTGATCGCCAACAGATATCCTGAAAGGAAGGTATATTTTTTAGCAACTAGAGAAAATAATTACGTTTTGACCTATCCTTTGGAATTAGAACAAACAAAACAAGAAGCTAAAGAATGTGAGGTTATTGAAATAAAAGCGGGTTATAGCTTAGATGAGACAATCAAGCTAATATTAGGCGATAAATCTAAAATAGGTTTAGAACTAGAGAAAATTCCCTGTGCTTTTGCACATAGACTTCAAAATAAAGGAATTAATAGTGTGGATGTGAGTTCACATATAGATAAAATAAGAGCTATTAAGGATGAAGAAGAAATAGAAAGCGTAAAGAAATCGATAGAAAAGACAGAGGCTGTTCTCGCTGAACTCAAAGAGTTAATAATAAACGAAAAAATGACGGAAAAAGAAGCGGCTTTGAAAGCAATGAAGCTTTCCTTAGAAAAAGGCTCTGAATGGTTCGCCTTCGAACCGATAATAGCTTCAGGCAAAAACGCTTCATTCCCCCATGCAATCCCTTCAGATTATGAAATTCAAGAAAACACCTTTACTATAGTAGATATAGGCTTAAGAAGCGAAGCTGGTGGGTATTGCTCTGATATCACTAGGACTTTCTTCAAAGGCAGATTAAATGAGGAAGAAAAAATTAAATTCGAAAGCGTTAAAGAGGCGCTAGAAGAAGCAATAAACGCTATCAAAGAAGGCGTACTAGCTAAGGAGATAGATGAGATAGCCAGGAAAGTTCTTTCGAAATACGGGTTAGATAAATATTTTATTCATGGTTTGGGTCATGGTTTAGGTTTAGAAGTACACGAATATCCGGTGATAAACAAAACCTCAGAAGCTATGTTACTGGAAGGTTACGTAATCACCATAGAACCAGGTATATATCTGCCAGATAAATACGGAATAAGATTAGAACAAGATGTTTTAGTCAAGAAAAACAAAGCGGAAGTACTAACAAAATTTCCATTAGACTATTCTTGAAGTTTGTTTACGATGAAAATTAGCACGTTCAAAAGAAATAACAATATTATAAGGAATAACACATCTATACCGAATAAGTGAAGACTATAGGAAGGAACTTTCAAAACATTCCCTATATAGGTTAGGATTATTCCGAGCGAAACTACAAAGAAAATCATAAATAAATCTTGCCTAACGGGTTTACGATCAAGATAACGCTCTAATATTCTGCCGCCTAAGAAAATTACCCCTGCAATGGTGAAAGTTAAGGCAGTGTTTAAATAATAAGCAAATGGAGATACGATGAATATCCCAAAGATTTGTAAAATATCAATGCTAGGATTTGAAGCCACGATAGCATTTGTATAAATTATTGCATTATAAATTGCTAAAATAACTATTAATGTAGAAATTATAAAAGAAAAGAATTGTAACTTATAATTAGTTATACTTTTTATGATTATTTCATCTATATAAAATCCTTTCACAAAGGCGATTATACCAATAAATAGAAGAAGCATGATTGAAAATAAATGAGTCAGATTAAAGAAAGATAACGCTGCATAAAATATCAAAAGTACTCCAGGGATGCCTATAGTTAAATGCCTCAAAGAAGGTATTACTAGAATTTTCTTGATATATTTAGTTAAAATCAAAAACGTTTCTTCTACACTTCCAGACTGACCTACTATTACCCTTTTAATAGAAATTATAGGGACTATCGAAGAAATGATCGGTATTACCAATTCATCCCTGCCTCCATCACTTATGAAAATCACCCCATCTGCCTTGAAAACGCTTAAAACCTCATTTAGCTCATCTTTTATCTTAACATCAGATTCAATACCTTCTCCCTCGC
>JBEPYP010000004.1:0-18431 GCA_041641355.1 Thermoproteota archaeon
TGGAGCCCGCTATATATAAGAGGATGCACAAAGGCCATGTCCTCGGTTGAAGTTCTTCAAGAAGAGAAAAATCCGATGAGAAGCATAAGAGTATCTTCAATAGTATTAAACATGTCTGTAGGTTCCTCTGAAACAAAGCTGGAAGGCGCTGCAAAGATCCTCGAAAGATTGACAGGGCAAAAGCCTTCTTTTAGGAGGGCTAATAAAACCATAAAAGAATTCAAGATAAGGAAGGGAGAGCCTATAGCATGCATTGTCACATTAAGAGGAAAAAAGGCAGAAACTTTATTGGATCGTTTATTAGAAGCGGTAAATAGAAAGATTAAATCCTCTTCTTTTACTGATCAAGGTAATTTCAGCTTTGGCATTAGGGAATATATCAATATTCCAGGTCTATCTTATGATCCTTCAATAGGTATTTTGGGGATGGATGTATGCGTTAATTTAGCGAGAGCCGGTTTAAGGGTCCAGAATAGAAAGATTAAAAAATCTAAGATAGGTAAACACCATAGAGTAAGCAAAGAAGAAGCAATGGATTTCATGAAGGAGAAATTTAAAGTGGAAATTCTATGAAACAACCTAAGCCCAAAGAAAGAAAATTCGGCAAAGTAGTTAACAGGTGTAAAAGATGCGGTACTACAGATGGTGTAATAAGGAAATACGGTTTGGGTTACTGTAGAAGATGCTTTAGAGAAATAGCTCCTTTAATGGGCTTCAAGAAATACGAATAAAATTTATATTTTGATTTCTAACTAATTTAGTATTCGAGTTCATCATGAATTTACTCGCTAACACGTTAAGCGCAATAAAGAATGCTGAGATGAGAAATAAAAAGGAGTGTATAGTATATCCCTCTTCTAAGTTTGTAGTTTCTGTACTCAAGGTTATTCAGAAAAACGCATACATAGGCGAGTTTGAGGTCATAGATGATGGTAGAGGAGGGAAGCTTAGGATTCAACTATTAGGTAGGATAAATGACTGTGGTGTAATAAAGCCCAGATTGGGGGTTAGTTATAGAGAACTGGTAAAATATGAAAGCAAGTATCTTCCCAGCAAAGATCTAGGAATATTAATCATATCTACGTCTAAAGGTATAATGACTAGTAAGGAAGCTATTAACAACAGAATAGGAGGAGTTTTACTGTGCTATGTCTATTAGCAAATCCATAGTTAACAGGGTAGAAATAGAGATACCAAATGATGTAGAGGTCAATATAAGCGATAATTATGTAGTCAACGTCTCAGGTAAGTTGGGTAAAGTAATCAAAGATTTAAGCCCTTATAAATTAAAAAAATCAAAGAATTTTTATAAAATTTATAAAGAAGATAATAAAGTGATTGTGGAAACATTCATGAAAGGCAAAAGAGGTCTATCTTTACTCAATACCCTTGCTTCTAGAATAAAATCTGCGATTAAGGGGGTTAGGGAGGGTTATGTCTATAAGCTTAGGATCGTTTATTCCCACTTTCCTATTAATGTGAAGGTCAAAGGTAAAGAAGTCTATATTGAAAATTTCATAGGTGAAAGAGCTCCTAGAATAGCTAAGATAATAGGAGAGGTCACGAAAGTTGAGGTCAAAGGGGATGAAGTAATTGTGAGTGGAATAGACAAAGAGGAGGTAAGTCAAACCGCTGCTAATATACAACAAGCTACTAAAATAAGAAGAAGAGATCCTAGGAAATTTTTAGATGGCATATACGTATATTATAGAGGTAAGTGAAATGAAGCGTATTTCTAAAGGTACTGAAAGACCTAAGCGCGCTCTTAAAATAAGGGAAGCTCAAAAGAAGAAAATGCCAGATTTCGTTAGGAGTGATTCATGGAAGGTTAAGAGATTAGAGGATTCTGGTTGGAGAAAGCCTAAAGGTTTGGATAACAAGATGAGAATTGAAAGGAAAGGATGGCCTCCTAGAGTGAAAATAGGTTATAGGAAGATAAAGGAAGCTAGGTATCTTCACCCTTCAGGTCTTGAAGAAGTTTTAGTGCATAATGTAAAGGAATTAAATGGATTAGATCCTAAGGTTCATATAGTTAGAATAGCATCTAGCGTAGGAAAAAAGAAGAGGGCAGAGATAATAGAGAAAGCTCGAGAAATGGGTATTAAGGTTGCGAACCCGATAATATGAGCTTGGAATACATCAAAGAGCTTGCTTCTAAAGTTACAGGGGCAGGCAAATCTAGAATCTATATAGATCCAAACTATTATGACAGACTTTCTACGGTGATTTCTAGGGAAGAGGTAAGAAAGCTAATCGAAGACGGAATCATCAAGATAAAGCAAAAAAAGGGTCAAGTTTGGAGAGAGGAGAAAATAAAGAAAAGGAGGAAGAGAAGAGGTCCAGGAAGCAGGAAGGGAAAGAGAGTTAAGGTTAAGAAAAAGGAATATGTGAAGAGGGTAAGAGCGCTTAGGCGTTTCTTAAGGCAATTGTATAAGAAAGGAGCCATGGATTCCTCTGTTTACAGGCATTTGAGGACTATGATCAAAGCTGGAGTTATAAATTCTAAGAGTAAGATTAAAGCTTATTTAGAATCTTTAAAGAAGAAGTAGCTATGCCATATAGAATTAAATTCAGGAGAAGAAGGGAGGGGAAAACTGATTATTACAAGAGGAAAGTATTCGTTATATCAGAGAAGATAAGATTTTGCGTGAGGAGGAGCAACAAATACCTTCTAATTCAATTTTTAAAACACGACCCCAAAGGAGATGTAACGCTCTTAGCTGTTCATTCTTCTAAATTAAAGAAATACGGTTGGCAGTTTTCTTGTGTGAATATTCCTGCCTGTTATTTAACAGGTTATTTAGCCGGGCTTAAAGCTTTAAAAAAGGGAATAAAGGAAGCTGTACTTGATATGGGATTAAGACCTGCTACTAAAGGGAGCAGGATATTTGCAGCCGTTAAGGGTGCTCTGGATGCGGGGCTTAATATTCCTGTTTCTGAAGAAGTATTGCCTAGTGAAGATAGGATCTTAGGGAAGCATATTCTAAACTATTATAATCTCCTTAAGGATAAAAACGAGCATGAAAAAAGGTTTAAGGTTTCTGTGGAAAATATCGAAGAAAGCTTTGAAAAGGTTAAATCTATGATTACTAAAATCTTTAGTGCTTAAACATGTCGTTAATTGAAACCTGGGAACCTAAAACTAAACTTGGAAAGTTAGTTAAAGAAGGTAAGGTAACGAACATAGATGAAATATTTCAAAATAATTATAAAATACAAGAACATACGATCGTAGACATTCTATTGCCTAATTTAAAGACCGTCGTTCTTTATTCAACGATTGTCCAAAAGCAAACAGCTGCAGGTGAACTCACTAGATTCAAAAGCCTCGTAGCCGTAGGAGATGGTAACGGTCATATAGGGCTGGGATTAGGTAAGGCTAGACAAACTAGGATGGCTATAGAGAAGGCTACTGTAGCAGCAAAGCTTAACATAATACCAGTACTTCGAGGATGTGGGAGTTGGGAATGTTCATGCGGTAGACAACACAGCGTGCCTTACATAACATATGGTAAATCCGGATCTGTAAAGGTGGAGATAAAACCTGCACCTTATGGCTTAGGATTAGTAGCAGGGGATTTCGTCAAGCCTTTATTCACTCTAGCGGGCATTTCTGATGTTTGGACTTTCACGAAAGGAAACACGAGCAATAGAATTAATTTCGCTTTCGCAGTGTATAATGCGTTTAAGAATCTCTATAAACTTAATATTTTCTAATGAAGACAATTTTAGCTATTATAAGGATAAGGAGCTTAATAGATAGGAGTCCAGATGTTAGAAAGGTCGTAGATCTGCTTAGATTGAGAAGTACTAATGTATGCGTGATCTATCCTGAGAGCGAAGCACTAAAAGGAATGCTTAAAATTGCTTCCCAAGTCGTGACATATGGTGAGATAGATAAATCGACTTTAATTGAATTGTTAAAGAAGAGAGGGAGAACGTGGGGCGATAAAGAGTTGAATGAAGAGATCTTGAAGAAATTCGGGTATAATAGTTTTGAAGAATTAGTTGATGAGATCTTCGAAAAAGGAGAACTGCCTCAATTCATTAAGCCTTATTTTAGACTCCATCCTCCAAGAGGTGGTTTCAAGCGATCCACGAAAAAATATGTGGAGAATAAAGGAGAACTTGGATATAGAGGTAAAGCGATAAACGAATTATTGTTGAAAATGCTCTAACGGCAAGATTTTATTTAAGTATAGAGAATATAATTATATCTCGCATGGTAGTTAGAAAAGAGAAAGCTTCAAGGAAAAGAAGGGGGTATAGAGTTCATGGTTATGGTAGAACTGGTCAGCATAGAAAGAGCGGTAGAAAGGGAGGGGTAGGCAATGCAGGTCGCAAATCGGGTAAACACAAATATTCTTGGGTATTGAGATATGAGCCTGATTATTTCGGTAAGCATGGTTTCAATAGACCTAATAAGAAGGAATATAGAGAAATAAGCTTGCTTGAGATATCCCAGTTTTATGAGAAATGGCTCTCTAATGGAATGGCTAGAATTAACGACGAGGGATATGTAGAAATAGATCTTAATGAGTTAGGATATAACAAGGTAGTCGCAGGCGGCGCTCTTGTTGGTAAATTCATCTTGAAAGCTGAATCTTTTAGTGAAGCAGCTTTAGAGAAAATAGAAAAAAGCGGGAGCATAGCCAAAATTGTCAGCGCTTAATTCTTTAAGACCGATTCTGAAATATTTACCTGAAGTACCTAAGGCTAGGCGACCTGTTAGTTTCAGGGAGAAAGCTACATGGACCATAATCGTAGCTACAATCTACATAGTTTTTACCCAAATTCCATTATATCCTTTATCTACTTCTCAGCAGGCTACAGCTGCACCTCCTATATTTTCTATAATATTTGCTACGAGAAGCGGTACTTTAGCACAACTAGGAGTAGGACCTATAGTAACTGCAGGCCTCATAATGCAATTGCTCGTAGGTTCGAAGATAATCAACCTAGATTTGACTGATAAGGCTCAGCGTGCTTTGTTCACTGGGGTTCAAAAATTGCTTGCTATAATATTTACTGTTTTAGAAGCTATTGTGTTTGTATCGAGCGGTCTTCTTCCTGCAGGTAATCTCGGTAGTGCTGTTTTAATCGTGATTCAACTTCTAGGAGTAGGCATATTGATAATCCTTTTTGATGAAATAATGCAAAAAGGATGGGGATTTGGAAGCGCAGTTAGTCTTTTCATACTTATAGGAGTAGCTCTTCAAATCTCAGTAGAACTTTTCAGCCCAGCTTTCATCGCTGAGGGCGTTTATGCTGGGTTGATACCTACCGCTATATCTGCAGTAGCTGGGTACGCCAGTATGGAATATTTCCTTTTTGGATATCCAGGAGTAGCAAGATCTTCTTCCTTAGTAGGCTTAATAGCTATGGTTGTCATTCTAGTTTTGCTTATATATCTACAACAAGTCAGAATAGAGATACCGGTGGCTTATCTTAAGTATGGTGGGATAAAAGCAAAGATACCATTACAATTAATCTATGTTTCCAACGTACCAGTGATACTTGCAGGCGCATTATCAGCTAATCTCTTATTCTTTGGTCAAATGGCATGGAATAGTTACAATAGGGATAATCGGGATCCTTTATTCAATGCGTTTGCTCAATTTAACTTAGTTGGGAATCCTCCTCAAGCAGTGCCGACTGGAGGTCTATTATATTATCTTTCTCCTCCCAGAGGTCTTCATGCTGTTTTCGAAGATCCTATTCATGCAGTAATTTACATCATCCTCTTTTCTGTTTTATGTGTACTCTTTGCTCTAGCTTGGGTTGAAACTTCTGGAATGAGTGCAGAAGAACAGGCTAGAAGGATGGTTAAATCCGGGATTCAAGTGCCTGGGTTTAGGCATAGCGAAATGGTCTTAGGCAATATTTTAAAGAGATATACTAAGACTTTGACATGGTTTAGTGGCTTATTGATAGGTTTATTAGCTTCGATTTCAGATGCTTTGGGTGTGATAGGTACAGGTATAGGATTGCTGTTAGCTGTAAGTATAATATATCAGTATTACAGGATCTTGTTGAGGGAGAGGATAGAAGAGGAATTCCCGTCAATAGCCAGATTTCTAGAGGTATCTTGAGATGACTGAGGTTACTACGGTTCTTTACGAATTCGGCTTAATTTTCCTTTTTGCTCTTATCCCTTCACTAATGTCAGGATATCTAAACCGCTTTCTAATATCTAGATCTTTCGGTATAGAAAGGTATAAATATATTATGAAGGAGATAAGGGATTTCGATAGGCAAATGTTAGAAGCAGCTAGAGCTAAGGACGAATCAAAACTTAATAAACTTAAATCTAAGAAACCATACATCGATAAGATGCGCGCTCAAACTTTTAAAATTAGCATGGTAAATATGTTTGTTATGCTCACCTTCTATTACATATTTTTCATATTCATCTTCACGCAAATATTCTCAACACAGTTCGAGATATATTTCCCTCTCTTTTATCCCGATTTCAAGATCACGATCTATTATTGGTATATAATAACCCTCTTCATGATGGGTTTAATAATAAATAGGATATTAGGTATATATTATGCCTAGGCCAGGTCTTAGGAATAAAAAAGTTCATATAAGGAAAAGTCCAGGCAATCTCTTGAAATTCCATTATGAAAAAGAAAGGAGGGAAAAAGATAAATGTGCTATTTGTAAAGGAAAGCTTCACGGAACTTATCACGGCACTGGCTCTTTCTCCAAAACTTTCAGGAGAGTTAAAAGACCTTATGGCGGCTACCTCTGTCATCGTTGTCTTCAAAAGATTATAGAAGCTAAAGTAATCAAGGCTTGGTAGTAATAGCTATAAGCGGTCCTGTCGGTTCTGGAAAGAGTACGCTGGCCAAGGCGTTGGCTGAGAAACTCAATCTGAGACTTGTATCGATAGGGTTTCTTTTTAGAGAATTGGCTAAGGAGATGAACATGGATCTGAAAAGTTTTCATGAATTAGCAGAAAAAGAACATAAATTTGATAAAATGGTCGACGAAAGGGCTATTCAAGAAGCTAAGGAAGGGAATGTCATAATAGAGGGACATCTTTCTTGTTGGATCCTCAAAGACATCGCAGATTTAAAGATATTCTTATATGCCCCTATCCAAGAGAGAGCTAGAAGGGTGGCCGGGCGTGATTCCATTACTATAGAAGAAGCTTTGGAAGAAATAAAGAAGAGAGAAGAGAGTAATAAAAAACGCTATAAAGAAATCTACGGTATAGACATATCGGATTTGTCTCTTATGGATATCGTCATAAATACTTCCAAAATGAGTAAAGAAGCGCTCTTAGAAACGCTTATATTCATAATCAAGGCTTATCTTTCTTATAAAAATGCCACTGGTAACAATAGGTAGATTGGGCGTTAAGCTTAGAGGTAGAGATGCTGGAAAGAAATGTGTCATAGTTAATATCTTGGATAAGAATTTCGTCTTGGTTACAGGACCTAAGCAGTTAACTGGTGTTAGGAGGAGAAAGGTGAACATAGATCATATACTCTTGCTACCCCAGCAAATAAAGATATCTAAGAATAGTTCTGATGAAGAAGTACTTAAGGCTCTTCAAGAAGCCAATTTAATAGAGTTCATGAGGGAGGGGGTAACATGAGCCAGAGGCAGATTATTTATAAAGAAAAAGGTTTAAGGATAAAGCTAAGTCCTTATCCTTTCATAAAAAGAACGATAGAGGAACATTTGAATTTCTCCTTTGCAGTTTTGGATAAACCTAAAGGCCCTACCAGTCATGAGGTAGCTGCTTGGATAAAGAAGGAATATGGAGTACCTACTACACACAGCGGGACCCTAGAGTTTTCGGGGAAATCCCGCTGTTTCTGGACTACTTCTAATACTTTTTGGTAAAGCTAGGAAGCTAAGTCACATACTGGCCAGATTCGATAAAACATACATATGCGAGATGCAATTACATGGGGATGTAGAAGAAAAAAAGCTAGTAGAAGTAATCAAGCTTTTCGAAGGCAAGATATATCAAAAACCTCCTTTACGGTCTGCCGTCAAGAAAGTCCCAAGAATAAGGAGGATATATTCAATAGAAATCTTAGACATCGTTAAAAGAAACGTATTGATGAAAATAAAATGCGAAGCAGGAACTTACATAAGAAAGCTTTGTTTTGATATAGGGGAACTACTTGGATGTGGGGCTCATATGACAGAGCTTAGGAGGATAGGAATAGGATTTTTCGATGAAGATTATAAATACTTAGTTACTTTACACGAATTATTCGGTGCATATAGAATATGGAAGGATGAAAAGAATGACTACTATTTGCGCTTCTTTGTAAGACCTTTGGAGGAATTGTTATTTTTCATACCTAAAATTTTCATAAAAGACAGTGCTTTATTCTCCGTCACTCATGGGTCTTTTGTGGCCATTCCTGCTATAGTAGCAGTAACTTCAGATTTGAAGCCAAATCAATACGTGGGGATTTATTCTTTAAATAATGAACTCGTAGCCGTAGGTAAATCTATATTGGATGCAAGCGAAATATTGAAAAAAGAGAAGGGCATCGCTGCCAAGGTAGATAGAGTGATTAAAGTTTTCGAAAAAGACGCCGGGAGTGGGATTTGAACCCACGAGGGGAAAATCCCCACAGGCTCTCCAGGCCTGCGCCTTACCTGGCTAGGCTATCCCGGCTGTTAGCTAAAAGATTTTAAAGGTAGCAATCTAATAAATTTATTATCGATGTCGAGCGAATTCAAGTACGTAGTTAGGATCTCCAATACAGATCTTGAAGGCAAAGATCAGCTATTCTACGCTCTCCAAAAAATAAAAGGAATAGGCATGAACACAGCGATAGCTATTTGTAAACTAATGGGTTTAGACCCTTATGTTAAAATAGGTTCTTTGGATGATGAAAGCTTAAAAAAATTGGAAAATTTGATCAAGAATTTTCATGAAAAAGCTCCACCTTGGTTTGTGAATATAAAGAAAGATAGGTTCAAGGGGGAGAATAAGCATTTAATAGAATCAGAACTAGTTTTGAAGGCAAGGGAAGACATCGAATTCCAGAAATCTATAAAGAGCTGGAAAGGGATTAGGCATGCTGCAGGGTTGAAAGTCAGAGGACAATCTACGAGGACCACAGGAAGGACAGGCTTGACTGTGGGGGTTACAAAGAAAGCTGAATGACATGAGGAGGTTTAGAAAAACTTGGGAATCTCCAAGACATCCTTGGAGAAAGGATGTCTTATTAGCTGAGATCGATTTACTAGGAAGGTATGGTTTAAAGAACAAAAGGGAATTATGGAAGATGAGATCTTTTCTGAGAAGAATAAGGAAAAGAGCTAGGGCTCTATTGGCTTTACCTTCTAAAGAGAGGGCCATAGAAGAAGAGAAATTAAAGAATCTTTTGATAAGGTATGGCTTGATAGATGAAGGTGCAGATGTGAGTGCGATATTATCCCTGACCATTGAGGATATATTAAAAAGAAGACTTCAAACCGTGGTCTACAATCTTAAGCTTGCCAATAGTATCTATCATGCTAGGCAATTAATAACTCATAAGAAAGTACTAGTGAAGGACAGGATAATCAGCAGCCCGAGTTATTTGGTTAAAAAAGATGAAGAAGATAAGATAAAGATAATATGAGCGAAAAGAAAAATTTGTGGGGTATAGCTCATATATATTCTTCTAGAAATAACACTTTGATCTATATAACGGATCTCTCAGGTGCCTATTTAATAAGTTGGAAATCTGCTGGTACTGTTGTAAAAGCAGACAGAGAAAAGAAAACACCTTATGCTGCGATGATGGCAGCTTTCAAAGCAGCAGAGGAAGCCATGACCAAGGGAATAACAGGGGTTCATATAAAAGTTCGAGCTCCAGGAGGTCACGGTCAAAAGACACCGGGAGCTGGTGCTAATGCTGCCATAAGAGCTCTTGCTAGGGCGGGCTTGATGATAGGAAGGATTGAAGACGTTACTCCATTGCCTCATGATACCACCAGAAAACCAGGAGGTAGAAGAGGTAGAAGGGTCTAAGAGAATAGTCATATTGGGCGGTTCTTTCAGTCAAATCCATAAAGGACATCTTTCTTTATTGAGGAAGGCTCTTAGTATTTCTAAGGAAATTAGAATAGGTCTAGTCCAAAACCCTAGCGACAAACTTTTCGGGGATTTGATCGAGGATTTTGATGTTAGGAAGTCTAATTTGTTAAAAGCTGTACTTAAAATCGATGAAAGGGCAAATGTGGAAATATTTCCTATAAATGATCCATACGGACCTTCAATCCATCAAAGTGACTTGACTGATATTGTTTGCACAGTAGAAACCTTGGCCAGATCTTTGGAAGTAAATAAAAAAAGGCTTGAACGAGGACTTAAACCCTTGAAAGTTCATTTCGTAGAGTTATCTAAAGCAGAAGATGGTAGACCTATAAGAAGCTCTAGAATAAGAGCTGGAGAAATAGACAGCGAAGGAAAATTATTAGTCAAAGAAGTGAAGATAATATATGATGAATGAGATCGTTATATCCGAAAGAGATTATAAGATTTTAAATGAAATATTAAAAAAGTTCACGAGTATTCAAGAATTATCTAAATCACTGAACATACCTATAACAACTTTGCATAGCTGGGTAGAGGAGATGAAAAGCAGAGGTTATATCGAAGTTTTAGAAGAGACTTATAATAGAATAACTTTAACCGAGGAAGGGAGACTTTACTCAGAAATAGGTTTACCTGAGAAGAGACTTGCTTTATTTCTAGAGAAAGAGGGACCTAAAACATTAGAAGAATTGAAGTCTCGCTTCGATGCCAAGGAATTAGATATAGCTATAATGCACGGGATTAAAAAGAAGATGATAGAATACGATAAAGGAAAGCTTAGATTCGTCTTGCTAAAAGAGTTTGAAGAAGAGTTGCTCAAGGAAATAAGAGAGAAGAAAGAACTTTTGGTCAAAGATCTCGATGATAGGATAAAGCGACTGAAGAAGAGAGGATTAATAGAAGTATCACCTTTTAAGATAACTTACGTAAGAGCAAGCCCGTTGATAATCAATGCATTCGAATCTAAGAAATACAGAGTTTTGTCAGAGGTTTCGAAGATAACTAGCGAAATGATTTCTTCTGGAAAGTGGAAGGAATCGTTTTTAAAACCCTATAATTTAGAAGCTCTTCCTCCTTTGAGATATTTTGGTAGGTCCCACGTTTACATGAGATTCTTAGATGAAGTCAAGAGTATTCTTCTTGAAATGGGGTTTGAGGAGTATGAAGATGAGTATGTTATACCCGAATTATGGAATTTTGACGTTTTGTTCGTGCCTCAAGATCATCCTGCAAGGGATGTTCAAGATACTTTCAGACCTATTATTCCACTAGCAGATTTAGATGAAGAACTTGCAGAAAGCGTAAAGAAAATGCATGAAGATACTTTTAGGTCAAGCCTAGGATGGGAATATAAATGGGATGTTAATATGGCTAGAAGATATGTGCTCAGGACTCATACAACACCTGTATCCATAAAATACATATACTTAAACAAAGATAAGGAAGCTAAGGTATTTTGCATTTCGAGGAATTTCAGGCGAGATATCCCAGATAAAACTCACTTCATAGAGTTCTATCAATGTGAGGGTATAATGGTCGGTAAAAACCTGAATTTCTCAAACCTCTTATACTTCTTAAAAGATTTTACCTCCAGGCTTGGTTTGGAAAGAATAAAATTCAACCCCAGCTATTTTCCTTTCACAGAACCTAGTGTAGAAGGGGCTGTTTTACATCCTAAATTAGGTTGGATAGAAGCTTTGCCCGGTGGGATGTTTAGGCCTGAGATACTAAAAGCCTTGAAAGTAAATGCAAAAGTATTAGCTTGGGGCATAGGCATTGATAGATTGGCCATGGCCGCTCTTGGTATAGAAGACATAAGAGAACTTTTTTCTAAGGACATTAATTTCCTAAGAACTGCAGTTCTATTTTAAATGCCGACGATAATCTTAGATAAAAAGAGGTTATTGAAAGAACTTGGAAAGGATATAAGCACAGCTGAACTCGAGGACCTACTTGCTTATTGTAAATGTGAGTTAAAAGAAGAAAGAGATGGGGATCTAATATGTGAGATAACAACAGAAAGGGCTGATTGTTTCTCTACTGAAGGAATAATAAGAGCTCTTAAAGGTGTTTTGGGCATCGAAAAAGGCTTGGTGAATTTAGAGTTTTTCGATGACATAGTAGAAGTGCATGTCGATGAGAGCGTTTTAGATGTGAGACCCTATGTGGTCATGGCTACCGTAAGAGGTGTGAAATTAGATGCTAGGGCTCTGGAAAGTATTATAATGTTTCAAGAAGTCTTACATGAAAGTTTGGGAAGGAATAGAAGAAAGGCATCGATAGGTATTTACGATTTATCAAAGTTAAGCAACAAAATATTTTACAAATGCCTTCCTCTTTCCTCTATAAGATTTGTGCCCTTGGATAAAGACATCGAAATGGACGGTTATGGAATACTAACTGAGACAGAAAAGGGAAAGTTATACAGGAAGCTTATACCTGAAGATCGTGCTCCTGTACTGATAGACTCGAACGGTAGATATCTGAGCATGGCCCCTATAATAAATTCTCAAGATGCCAAAGTCACCGTGAAAACAAGAGATGTGTTGATAGACTCTACAGGGTTCGATAAGAATTTCTTGAAATCGATAGTATCTTTAGTAGCATATACGCTGAGCTTCTATGGAGGCAAGATAGGGTTTGTAAAACACATATACCCAGATTCTACTTTCTACGCAAGATTTGAGAATAGATTTTATGAATTATCTCTTAATGAAGTGGAAGAAGTTCTCGGAGTTGAGGTTGAAAGAAATGAGCTAGAAGAGTTCCTGCTTCGTGCAAGATACGGTTTTAAATTCGAAGGAAATAAATACATAGTCGAAGTACCTTTCTATAGAGTCGATGTACTAGGAGGGATAGATATAATTGAAGACATAGCTATAATTAAAGGTTATAGTAACATAGAACCTAAGTTTCCTAATCTAAATACTAGGGGTAAATTGAATGAGAAAAGTAAGTTAACCAAGATCGTGAGAGAAGTATTCAGCGGTTTAGGATTCCAAGAAGTAGTCAATTATATGCTATGTAACAGCGACTTACAAACTACTCTTATGAATTTGAGTAAAGAAGATGTAGGGTTAATCCTTTTAGAGAATCCTATAAGTAGAGAGTACGATTGCATAAGGGCAAACATATTTCCATGTCTAATTGATTTCTTATCTAAAAATAGGAGCTATAGCTATCCTCAGAAAATCTTTGAATTAGGAGATGTAATATATCGTAAAGATTCTTCTTTCAAAAAAGAATTTAGGCTTTCCTCGATGATAATTTACAATGAAGCGAGTTTTGAAGACATTCATAGCTCGATCTATTCTTTCTTCAAAGCTCTTGGCTTAGAGTTGAATTTTAAAGAAAATGAAAGAAGCTTTTTGATCAAAGGAAGAAGAGCTGATATCATATTCGGTGGGAACGTTATAGGATGGATAGGAGAATTAAATCCTGATATCTCGGTTAAGTTCTCTTTATTTCAACCTATAGTTGCAAGCGAATTAAGTCTAGACCCTATTATAAAATTTAAGTTTTTAAAATGAATTTTAATGTGGGGGCGCATCCTTTTAGAGAGAGCTATAACGAATGGGTTAAAACCCTTGATGAGTTATAGTGTTGTTATAAAGGATCAAGGAGCGCCCCCATCACGTGATAGTTTAAATTCTTCTTAGAGCATTTATTTAGAGTGATGTGATATGGGAGGTCCTCCTGTTAATGCAAAATATGTATTGATAGCTAAATTTGAGGTTGATGGTGTCGTGGAGAAATCAGATATCATAGGAGCTATATTCGGACAGACAGAAGGTTTATTAGGCGACGAGCTGGAACTGAGAGAGTTACAGAAAATAGGAAAAGTAGGAAGAATCGATGTAGACTATGAAATAAAAGGAGGCAAAACTATAGGCACAGTAATCGTTCCCACAAATCTAGATAAACCAGAGGTCGCTTTGATTGCAGCATGTATAGAAAGCGTAGATAAAGTAGGTCCCAATAGCGCTAGGATAGAGATAAAAGAGATAAAAGATGCAAGGGAGGAGAAAAGGGCCAGGGTGCTAGAAAGAGCTAAGGAGATTCTGTTGAAATGGAAAGAAAGCAAAGGGGTTAATTCTGCTGATCTAGTTAAAAGCTTAACAGAAGCTGTAAGAGCATCCCAATTAACGTATTATGGTCCAGAGAAACTTCCTGCAGGTCCTGAGATAGATTCTTCTCAAGAGATAATAATAGTAGAAGGCAGGGCTGATGTAATAAACCTCCTTAAGCATGGTTATAAGAACGTAATAGCTTTAGATGGCTCTAAAATTCCTCCTACAATAATCAACCTTTCTAAAGAAAAGAGAACTATCGCTTTCTTGGATGGTGATAGGGCAGGTGACCTAATATTAAAGGAACTATTAAACGTTGCCAAAATAGACTACATCGCAAGAGCCCCCTTTGGCAAAGAAGTTGAGGAGCTTAGTGGCAAGGAGATAGTATCAGCTTTAGCTGACAAGAAACCTTTGTCTGATTACATTTCAAGTTTGAAGGAAGAACAAAAGATACCAGGACTATCTCAAATAAGCGAGTTCGTGAAGTCAATAATAGGTACGATGGAGGCGTTGATACTAGATAAGGATTACCGTGTTATAGAAAGGATAGCCTTGAAGGATGTGATGAACAAGCTATCCCAGATAGATTCCTTCCATATATTGATAATAGATGGAATAATAACTCAAAGGCTAATAGACTTATGTAGAGAAAAGAAGGCTTCAGCCATTTACGGTTATAAAATAGGTAATGTGAGCGACATACCGCAGGACTTAGCAATATATTTATTCGATGAGCATGGAATTATAAGGAAATATGAAGCTAAGTTTCAACGAGAAACATAACGAGGCTACATTCACCATTCAAAGTCGTGATGACATATTTTATTTCTATTTAATTTTAGAAGAAGGAGACGAACTCTACGGATGGACATATAGGCAAAGAAAGTTCTATAGTAAAGAAGGTAAAGCTGAAAGAGGGGAAAGAGAACGCGTATACCTAGGAATAAGAATTGAAAAAGCTTATTTCAGCTCGAATAATGAGCTGAAGGTTGTAGGAAGCATTATACTAAGGCCTGAAGATTTCGAAGCCAGCGGTCATCATTCTTTCAACATAGGCTTGGGAGATACAGTTAAGCTTGTTAAAAAAGATTGGTCTTCTCCGATAATTCAAACAATACTCAAGAATTTCAAAGAAGAATATCCTAAATCTTTGATAATCTCTATAGATTACGGGTCTCTAGCTATAGCAGAGCTTGATCATAATAGAATGAATATCTTGTTTTCTAAAGAAGAAAGCATCGGAGGTAAGGGAGATAGCATTAAGAGAGATGAAGCGTTGAAAAATTTCATCCAAGATTGTAAGAGGATATCTAAAGATTTCATCTCTAAAATTTCACCGAAATTAGTCGTGCTTTATAGCCCATCCATTCTCAAGGATATAATCTATGAAGATTTGAAGGAGGACTTTGAAAAGATATTCAGAGTTAACGGTTCAATAGGCGGTTTAGAAGGAATATATGAAGCGATGAGGAATGAAGATGTTCTTAAAATACTAAGCCTCCATGGGCACGATGAAACGATATCCATAGAGCATATAGTGGGCAGATCTGAGAAAATAGCTATAGGTATTGAAGAGGTGAGTAAAGCTGCTGAGCTTAGAGCTATAGATAAGCTCTTCATATCTACTAAGTTCTTGAAGAATTCTAGTCAGGAGGACTTGCGAAGATTGAGAGAGGTCTCTGAGGCAGTTAAAAGATACGGCGGTTCGATAAAAATAGTCGATGAAGAAAGCGATTCCGGTAAAACTATGGAAAAATTTGGCAACATATTAGCTATTTTAAGATTTGAGCTGTATTAGATGTCGCCATTAGATTTACTATTAATCATTCTTTTATCTTGGTTTTTATTATATTTCATCTTTAGATTATTACAAAAATCTCCATTAATTAAGAAATTATCTAATAATATAGAAATACAGCCTTTAATTCTTCTTTTGAAAACCAGAAAATTCAACGATTATATTATTAAAACAGGTAAAAGAAAATCTAACATGTTTAATATAATAGGCGAGCTTTCGATTGTTTATGGCGTTGCTTTGATGGCTTATGCTCTTTTCTTCCTCTTAAAGAATCTCATCGCTCTCTTAATTCCTAGTAACAATGGCATTGCCGGCGTTGCTTCTCCAGTAGTTCCTATTTTATTCGGAATAACCTTTACTCCTCCTTTAGAGCAGCTTGGCATGATCTTAATCGTTATAGTTCTGGCTGTAATCTTCCATGAGTTATTTCATGGTTTTTTGGCCTCTTCTGGCGGAATTAAGATAAAATCTACTGGAGCAGGTGTATTATTTTTAATCCCATTGGCTTTCGTAGAAATAGATGATGAATCCCTTAAGAATTCTCAGTATAAGAAGAAGATCAGGATGTTAAGCGCAGGTTCTTTCATAAACTTGATTCAAGCAATCATTTTTCTCTTATTAATATTTTCTTTTCCCATATCCATTGCATGGGGCTATTCGATTGAAACCAGCGGTGTTTTAATATATTCCGTCTCTCAGGATTCTCCTGCTTCCTATGCTGGCTTGAATGTCGGAGATGCTATAATAGCGATTAACGGAACTCCTATTAAAGATTACCAGAGTTTCGTGAGGTATTTGGAGAAAACCAAACCTAATCAGACTTTAGAGCTCACTGTTGAAAGAGATCTCAAACCATTCAACATTACGATCGAATTGGCTGAAAGTCCATTTTTTAAAGGTAGAGGGTTCATAGGAGTATCTACTATGGATTATAGAAGACCTCTTTATAGCATATTTCCCGCGATTTTTCAATACTACTTTTATCTATTTTTGTTATGGGGTTTCACGATATGCTTTAGTTTAGCCGTTTTCAATATGTTACCTATTCCTTTATTCGACGGTGATAAATTCTTAGGAGAGATTTTAGGATTTATAAAAAAGGCCAAATTTAGAAGTGCAATTCACAATTCATTGAGAATATTGGCCTTCTCACTCTTGATTTTAAACATATATTTCAGTTTGATTAGATTTGGTTTTATTGGATGAAATGTAGCTATTGTGAAGGAGAAGTATTTTATCAAAGAAGATATTCAGGAGAGAAACTCTGTAAGAAGCATTTTATAGAGACTTTCATCTCGAGAATAGCCAAAACAATTTCTGAAAAGAAGTTACTTTCGTGGAACGATTCGATAATGGTCGCAGTGTCTGGCGGAAAGGATAGCCTAACTGCTTTGCATGTTTTAAGCATCATCGAAAAAGATTTCCCTAACGTCAAGCTTTTTGCAGTGACTATAGATGAAGGAATAAGCAATTATACTGAGTTGAGAGTTAAACATACAGATATTCTTTGCAAAAAGCTAGGCATAGATTACTACGTTTTCACTTATAAGGACTTCTACGGGTATAGATTAGAGGAGATCGTAAAGATATCTAAAGAGAAAGGTATCAAGCTAGAACCTTGCTCTTACTGTGGTGTTTTAAGAAGAAAATTACTAAACATAGCAGCGAAGAAATTAAAAGCTACAAAAGTGGTCACTGGCCATAACTTGGATGATGAAGTACAAACTTTCATGATGAATCTCATGAGAGGGGATGTAGATAGATTGATAAGGCATTTTGGACCCCTGGAGTTCAAAGAAGGCTTTGTCCCTAGGGTTAAACCTTTGAGATATACTTATGAAGAAGAGATAATGATTTATTCTGTTTTAAATGAATTTCCTCTTTTCGAGACTGAGTGTAGATTCGTGAAATTTTCAATGCGAGATTCTATAAGGAAGTTTCTTAACAATCTTGAAGCCGAAAATCCTGGCTCTAAATACATGATGCTGAAAAGCGCAGAGAAGATGGTTGAATACTTGATTGAGACCAACAAAAACGTAAAGCTTAATTATTGTAGAAGCTGTGGAGAACCTACTTCAGGAGAAATTTGTAGGGCTTGCTCTTTATTAGAAGAACTAGGTATATTGAGTGATTGAAAGGCGGCGGTGCTCACATGTAAACATACAACGATGGATTACGAGCTTCCGTACTTCCATTCAGGTCTGTTACCTACGAACGTAATCACTCTTCATTAGAGCCGCTCCCTTCCGGGCCTAACTCGGTTCTGAAGATTAGCCCCATCCCCCTCTCCTCCGAGAGGAGTGCGGGGCTGTGATTACCCCGTAGGGCAGACCTTCATCACTTCCGTACGGAATCTCGTAATCCATCGTTGTACATTTACATGTGTTACTGGCCCTGCCATATCGACCGTTTGCAGTTAGCAAGGGAGGCCGAGCCCCTTAGCCCTACCACCGCCGCCATTATCTTAATCTCCTTTTTGTTATTTTAATTTTAC
>JBEPYP010000005.1:0-18090 GCA_041641355.1 Thermoproteota archaeon
CTATATTGAGGAGTATGAGAGTTTCAACTTCAGTACTGCTACCAGGAGCTCCTGTAGAAACCCTCTTGCCCTTGAGATCCGCTATGGTTGTTATGCCTGAATCCGTCGTAGTCACGATATAAAGATAGCTGCGGTGCATAGTCCATAGTATGGCTATAGGTGCTGAATTATTCTTGAATCTATAGTCTTGACCTGTATAAGCTAAATAGGCTGGTATTGTAGTGACCATACCAGCGTATGCAATGCCTAGGATAAAATTTGTATCATCCCTTATTGTAAGGAGCTGATCCATGGCTTCTTTTCCTGGTAAAGGTAACGCTTTTATAAGTGTGTAATTAAGTATAAGACCTGCAGTTACAAACGCATAGAAGTAATAGATCTCTTCCATACCGCCGCTGTGAGCGATAACAACAGTTTCTATCCTTCCTGGTGTAGGTGTTGGAGAAGGTGTAGGTGATGGTGAAGGTAGAGTATATGGTGGTGGTGTTGGCGTAGGTGTTGGTGAAGGTGTTGGTGTTGGTGAAGGTGTTGGTGTAGGAGTAGGAGTAGGTGTAGGAGTAGGTGTTGTTGTTGGCGTAGGAGTTGGCGTTGGTGTTGGTGTAGGAGTAGGTGTTGGTGTTGGAATTGCTATAAAGAAGAAGTAGGTAACAACCCCGGCGCTTATAACTATTGCTGCGATGGCTATTGTTAAAACGAACTTAGGTATCATGTTTGTCTTATGATTTATGTCTATATAAATTTAAAAAATATATACCAAGCAATTGCTCGAGAAGCTTGCCAAGGAGTATGCCGGGATAGAGAGAATATCTAGGCCCATGCTAGCCGAGGTAATGATAGAGAAGTTCAGAAGATTTGTCGACACCTTGGCAGATAATTGTGCCTCTCTCTTGGAGCACAGGTTAAAGTGGAATGGGGACTTCAGAAAGGAAGTGAGGAGCTTGGATATAAGACGAATCCAGATGATCCGTTAAAACCCTCTATATTGGGCCTCTGATGGTGAAAATCCTCTATGTTGGGGGATCCTGGGCGCGAAAGGCTTTCACAACGGGCCCCTATGCATGTAGAATATTCACTAGATAGTCCTTTTCAATGGAAATGCTTTACCATGTTTATAGGGGTTTGGACCTTATGGATTCTTATGAAGATATGTTCCTCCTTGAGGGAGTCAGAACCGAAGAATAGGGCTTTTTAGTTTCTTTTTAAGTTCTGCTGGGTTTTTGTGTTGTGTATAGATCTATTATAACTCCTACTATTGTTAGTGCTAGTAGTATGTATATTAGGACTTGGTATAGGGGTGTTAGGAGTAGATATCCTGCCCATGTTATTTCCACGTCTGTGGGTGGGAAGCTTATGATCCCTGCGCTTGTATCAATCATGCTTGTTGCTTTTATTATCATCAATAACTCCCGCCAGGCTATTGTTCCCACGGCTCCGATTATCCCTAGCGATATTGTTTGTGCAAAAGCTGCCCCCAGCATAAGTGATCTGCATGCTCCGCACATTCTCCTAGCTATCGTTATTATGGAGCTTGTGAGGGTGATACCCGTCGCCACCATGTAGAGGATTGATATCCTCACAGCATACTCGAGGCCTAGGCTTATTCTAGGCTCTCCGAGGAATGAGAGCCTGTATGATGATAGCGTGAACACAAGATCTACGGCTCCCCTTGCTATTATTAGGGGATTTAGGCTCGCTACTATGGATGCCATTGAGATTGCTAGGGCATATATAGGGGCTATGATCCATATGATCCTGTTAACATAAATCCAAAGCCTATGGGTAAGAACCCTGGGAGTCATGGGCCATACCTCAGAATGATCCTACCAGATATCTCCTTCCCCTGGATTCTATAGCTATATTCGAATAAAACATAGACATGATCCACAGGGCCTATCCATTCAGAGGATTTCGGGGGTACTCGGATGCTCCCAGACATTTCCCTCCAAGCCTCTCCTGGGCGGTCTGTGTATAGGATTTTATATGATATGATCACTGGGTAGGGGTTTGGGTTCTCTATATATGCTGAGCCGTTTATGGGTTTTATAGATATAGGCATGTATGGAATTGGAATGCTATAGACCCCATTTAGGGATGCCATTTTTGTTAAGTTCAGGTAGACCCTCACCCTGAGCGGTGTTCCGTTTGATGCTGCGATCGATAGGATCTCTGGATCAACATGGATCATGATCATAGTGCTATTAATAACAACCACTTCACAGGGGGTCCTGAGTGGATCAAGGATATAGCACGAATAAACCCCCCTAACCTCTAGACCCTCTGAATAGTATGCTATATATACCCAGGAGTCCTCGAGGTATGTTTTGGATAGCCATATCGTGGGGGTCTTTGGGGGCGACACCTCTATGGAGAGTATAGCCGGGGAGAGGGTTAGGAATATGATTGATAGGAGTGCGTATGATATGAATAGAGCATAGGCTAGAGAGAGGCTTCCGGGAAAGATCTGGATTAGCATACTATAGATCCTCCTCCACCTGAGCGCTATATAGACAACCAGCGGCGATATGGAGAGAGGGATCCAAAGCCATCTAGGGATAACAGCAATAACCTTGCCCTTAACAGCCCACAGCGGGACGGGGTGATCTGGGATCGGATTTGCATCGCCCATTGTAACAACAAGCTCATTACTAAGATCAACAACCCTGTGGACTACGCAGTAGAGTGGAGAAGAGCACCAGGCTATTATATCCCCAACAACAAAGGATCTGCCGGCTATCAGCACAAGATCGCCGGGCATTATAGCAGGCTCCATAGAGCTAGAGATGATAACCATGAGGGCAACAGGAACTGGGAGGAACCTTAGGAGGAGCAGGATAAGAACAGCAAATGCAGAAACATAGAAGGCTATCCAGAGACCCTTTGGGCGCATTGGATCACCCGGCTATGTTAGGATAATGACTATCGGGTAGCTGACAACAACACCATCCTGCCCTGGGACTGTTGAATAATTAAGATATAGATTGATCTGAGCACTAGCACCAGCTTCATAGCTTAAGGGTCCTAGAGAAACATAGCTAACAGAACCAGCTAGGAGTACTACCTCAGAGGTCTGGTCAGGCGGGGGAGGTATAGATATAGCCTGGGAGGAGCATATAGAGGGGTTACAGAGACTGATTTGAATTTCAGAAAAGTCTGACTGGCTATAGGTATCAAGGGAAAGGATCCCGTAGTATGGCTTATTATCCCCATTAACTATATCAAGGATCCTAACAAATGCCTGTAAAGGAGGTGAAGTGATCTTGTAAATCTGGCCTCCTATAATAATGCCCGAACCAGATGGGGGGTAGGAAGCCCTAAGCCTATTAGCCTGATCATAGACCCTAATAACCCCCTCCCTCAGTATAGTGCTATAGAAATTCGGGGAGCCTGCGAACACCTGCACACAGGCATAGGGAGTAGTAGTGGTAGCATCAAGCTGTGTTCCATAGTTCCAGACCTCCATTCTCCAACCATTAGGAAGGTTCTGAACACAGACAAACCTTGGATCTGTTTTCGATAGAACAGCTTCATCAAAGTAACCAGTTAGCTGGCCACCCACTCTATTCCATACTATGAAGCCAACAGTATCTACGAGTAATGGGGTATTATCAGTATACTCTACTGAAGCCAATGGACCCCCTGTTGATGTACTGTAGAGATCAGCCCTTAGAGAAACAATGCTATAACTTAATTTAATCTGAAACACCAAGAAATACCAAGTGTTAGGAAATATAGGAGCGAATGTGGATCCTACTGGGGCGCAACTAGCTATAGATGGGCACTTATAGATCTCCAGACGGCGATTGTTTCCTATTGTAGCTGCATAGAAGCCCCCAGATGCAGTGCTATAAAAGATGAGACCTCCCAGCCTGTTGGACAAAATGTTACTCATCCTAACATATGCTGAGAAATTATAGGGCCCAGGCGGGGATATTGGGTTGCTATCATAGTATGCAATGTTGAGAGTCGTAGGATTGCTCGTACAAGATAGAGAGCCGCCATGCCATGTAGTTTCTGAGGGTAGCCAATTACAGCCTGATGGGGCAGAGCTTCTAGTAGCCCAGCCACTTGGCAGCCCCTGATCTAGAGTCCAGTATTTAGTAACATTCTGTGATAGAGTTAGATTATATGGTAGTAGATATGTTACACTAGCTGATACCTTGTTAGGTCCTAGGCTAACAGATACCCCAGGCTGGTTAGGGTCTGAGAAGATTATGGGCGGATCGGAAGGCTTTACGGTAACTGTTATGGGGTTATATATGAAAACAACCCCTGAGAGGGGATGGGGTGAGAGGATAAGCAGGACTAGGAGGATTGGGAAAAAAAATTATTCTTGTGTGGGGCATACTCATGCGATCACCTCTATGGCGGCACAGTTGGTGGTGTTGGTGCGTTAGTCTCTGGCGTGTATATGAACTGGATAGTGGCTGTTGTTGATGGTGGCAGTGGGACTCCCTCTGGTATGAATACATAGATATCTATCCTCCACTGCGCATTAGATCCCAGAGGAGTGCTGATTGCTGTATCTCCTGTTGCTAGTAAGTTTACTGTGCCCAGAGTATTTCCAGTTGCATGATCAACTATTACAAGCTTTGCCGAAGAACCAGCAGGTAGAGTTAGTGCCTGGGTTACTCTGATTGTAACATAATACGTCTGGGTACCATCGTTTTTCGCTTGGGCTGGGTCGTAGTAGTAGTTATGCTGGTATGTTGGATGGATAGTTATAGTTAGGCTAGCCTTGTTTGGACCATGAGTAACTACTATTGTTCCACTTATATCGGGCTGCCCCGCATTGCTTCCTGCTTCTAATTTTACTGGGTTTTGTGTTGGGCTTACAGTTAGCGATATTGGATAGTATACAAAGACCGCTCCATAGGCATATGACAGGACTAGGGCTATTATTAGTGCTGTTGCTAAGGCTAGAGCTGGTCTCCCTGGTCTCATCTTTTTCTCCTCATATAAAGTTTATTAAAAAAATTTAAAAGCATTGTGGTTCTCGCTATTATTTATCCTTTTTGTTTTTCTAGTTAATTGCCCGCTCTGGAAATATGCATAAACAACCTGCTACCCTGTTCCCTGTGTCTGCAGATCATGTTTTTAAGGGTTTGCTTGGGGGTTTGGCCTGTGTTGGCCTTGGGGGTGCTGGTTCTCTGGATACTAGGTTGTTGTCTAGGATGCAGTATGGTGCTACGTATCTGAATAGCCTTGGGTGTATCTTTAGAAGCTCTTCCCTGAGCATCCAGGCCACTAGCCTTATCTCTGTCTGGGCGTGGGTGCACATCCTAAGCCCTAGGAAGTGGAGGATCTCTCTGGCATTCATTGTGACAACAAGCTTTGTGGCAACAGCCTGTGGCAATATGTATCTAACATCCTACCTGGAGAGCCCCTTCCGCCTCAGCTCCCAGTACTTGGCAACACTCCTAGCATACTCGGAGTCCATGGCCAGCCTATGCTCCAAAGGCCAGTCAGGATCTCCAAGGTAGAATGCTTTAGACACCACCCCAAGAGCCTCTGGATCTCCTCTCAAAACCTTCGAGCTTATAACGATCCAATAGCCTGGATCCCTTGGCTCTAAAAGCCTATCATTATACCTCTGGCTAAGCTGGGTATAGCTGGCAATCCTGTGCCTAACAAGCTGGTGAGAGCAAGCCCTGGAGCATATGACCTCAAAGGTATAGACATAGTGTTCCCAGGGGTCAGATGCCCCTCTCCTAGAGTCCCTGATCCAGACCTTGACATCATCCTAACCCATGGACTAGAAGATTTCGGAGACATCCCTGGAAGAAAGACTCCTCTTAGAGGAGGCAGCAACAACCCTCTCATATATTGTTATCTTAACCCTCCTCCTAGGGGACATGCTCATCATATCATCTCCCATATTTATTCAACACCCCATAGTCCAGCATTGAGAGCACCTCTCTAAGATGCCTCAGAAAGCTTGCACACTTCTCAGACAGCCTGTTATATACACATCTTCTCCTAGCATCCCCAACAAAGCAAAGGTCCTCGTACCTCTCTACAAGCCAGAGGGATCTGAGCTCCACCAAGAGATCGTGGGAGAATCCCCAGCTTGCCTACCCAATACTATAAATAGCTGGAGCATTTAACTGTTTCTGACGGCATCGGCCTGAGAATGTGCTTTTGAAGAGATTTCTCTGCGCGTAGATCTAGAGGGATTGCTAGAAGCATGAGAGCCTAAGTGTTATGATAAATATTGCTAGAGGTATTGGAGGAGGGATTGATGATCGCATGAAAGCCTGTGAATATAGCTATGATGGCTATTGGTAAAACGACCTTAGCTACTATGTTTATCTTATCATTCGTGTCTATATAAATTTAAAAGTAATATAGATTACTTTACGGTATAGTTATTTCGTAATGATTGAGAATAATTTTTATAGGAATACAATATCCATACCAACAAGACCTAAACAATCTAGATTTTGTCTTCGCAATGCCTTTCATCATTCGAAATTTTGCTGAGAACATGATGGTTTATTGAATAAGATCTTAAATTTCAGAAAAAGAGCTTTCAAAAGTATCGCAAAGAATAGCTATCAAGAAGTAAAAGACCAAAGAAAAATAAATATAAGAGAAATGGAATGTAAAAACATGAAGAGAATAGCTTATATAGTTCCAGGGATAGGACTTCCTAAAAATGAGATATTGAGAAGGGAAAGAGTTGCGAACGAAATTGTAGGTTCTGGTGCTAGAGTAGATGTGCTTGTATCAACAATAGGTCCTAAGAGCATCGAGAGCAGAGTTGAAGAAAGTTTTGCATCAACATCTTACTTACCGTTAATAAATAAACATTCAACAGAGTATGATGCATTCGTTGTTGGGTGTTTTGGCGATCCTGGTCTTAGAGCTGCTAGAGAAATTACAGATAAACCTGTGGTTGGTCCTGCAGAATCTTCCCTGCACATAGCTTCATTGTTAGCCGATCGATTTATGATCATCGCTCCCACGAAGACCGCTGTTAAACTCATAGAGGACGTTGTAGCTATGTATGGATTTAGGGAAAAAGTCGTTTCTGTGAGGTCCATTGATGTTCCTGTTCTAAATATAGCTAGTGGCGAAGAACCTTTTGAAAAGATAATTCAAAATATAAAGAATATAATAGATCATGAAAAGAGCGAAGCAGTGATTCTAGGATGTATGTCGATGGGCTTTGCCCTTCTCGACGAACCTCTTCGCAAAAATGTAGAAGTACCAATAATTAATCCAGTCAAGGTCTCGTTAAAGATTGCTGAAGTTCTGGCAAAATTAGGCCTTAGTCACAGTCCTGTTGTGTATCCTAGGTTGGATATGTTGAAGCGCAGACATCTTTTATCCAATTCTTTGGATTAATCATATCGTTTTTCAGAAGGTTATCTTCAGTAATTCGAAAAATATAAATACGAGAATATAAAGATATGCATAATGGCTACGCTAAGAAACGAAGAAAATAAAAAAACTAATGTCGCTAAAATCCTTGGTACGGTGTTCTTAATAGTACTAGTCTTTCTCTCCTCTTCTGCAATATACTTTGCAAAGGGGCAACAAGCAGGGGGCACACTCGCGGTTGCATTAATATCGGAACCTACCCGTATTGCTGCTACATCTTCTTGGAATGGAGGTTTCGTTTCTGCTCAGCTATTCGATACGTTACTGAGGTTCGATAAAAACCTAAATTTAGTCCCAGGGTTGGCTGAAAGCTTTGAAATAAATGAGAGGGAGGGATCCTATAAGTTTGTACTGAGGAGTGGCGTTAAGTTTGTTGATGGGGTAGAGCTTACTGCTGAGGATGTCAAATTCACATTTGAAAATATAGTCCCAACCTACACAAGCTTCGGACCACTGTACTTTTCTAAAACAAAAGTAACTGTAGTCGATTCAAGAACCGTTATCATAAAACCAGAGAAGTTTCTACCTGGAGTACAGATGCCATTGTTCGCGGCCGTTGATACAACAGCAATATTCCCTAAGCATGTACTTGAAGGAAAAGATTTCCTTAAGAGTGATTTTATAACAACTAAGCCGATAGGAACAGGACCATATAAGATGGTCGCATGGGTTAAAGGAAGCTATATAGAACTCGTGAAGAACGAAGGTTATTGGGATAAAGGTAGGCCTTATTTGGACAAGATAGTTATAAGATTTATATCAGATCCAACTGCGTTAATAGCTGCGTTGAAGAGAGGCGAGCTCAACTATGTATTTCGAGGTATTCCTTATGAGGCTGTTGAGGATCTAAAGAAAGATCTCTCACTAAATGTTATTCCATCTGAGAGACCTCCCTATATAGCCGCTTTATGGATTAATGTAAAGTCAGATCCTCTATCAGATGTTAAGGTTAGGCAAGCTATAGCGTATGCTCTGAACAAAACAGATATAACTCTTAAGGCCACATTCGGAGTCTCTGAGCCCGTTGATTACATGATAGATCCTGCAGTTGTTCCTCCAAGTCCAGACATCTTCAAATATGAATATAATCCTGCACTAGCCGAGAAAATACTTGACGAGGCAGGGTATAAGAAAGGCGCTGATGGAAAGAGGTTCAGTATAGAGGTATTAACAAGGACTGGTGAAGCGGATGAGCAGATTATAGCGCAACTTGTCAGAGACCAGTTAGCCAAAATAGGTATTGAGGTTAATATAAAGACAGTTGATTTTGCAACCTATCTTTCTCTCCAAGAGAAGTTCGAATATCAAATGGCTACTGTTAAGTATTGGATCGCTCCTATGTGGACATATCAGCTCTTTCACTCTAGCTGGATCGGTAAAGGACCCTTTACAAATAATTTCCAGTATTCGAATCCCAGGGTTGATAATCTTCTTGATCTATGGCTTGAGGAAAGTGACCCAGCGAGGCAAGTAGTATATTTACAAAAAGTCGAGGATATATTAAGCCGAGATCTACCACTGATAACACTTTACAAGGTTAAGTGGGTAAATGTTGTCAGCAAAAGTATATTTAGCAACGATATACCAGTAGGGAAATGGGTATTCTGGGATCCTCTTATAGACACATACTACATGGCACAACAGACAACAACACCAGCCCCCACCGATTCATCATTATATATAGTAATAGCGGCGATAATTGTAGCAGTAATTGCGGTAATTGCAGTGGCAATTAAGTTATTAAGAAGAAGAAGCCCATCTTAATTAGCAAATCTTTATAAACTTTTTTTTAATTATACTCGGTATGGGTTTAAAAAAGAAGTATACCGGTTATAAATCCTGGCAATTCCTTGAAGCGGGAAAGGATTACAGACCCTTTCAATTGGCTAAAGAAATAAACAGAGTTAAGTCAACAATAATTCCTCTTTCAAAAAGCGAAGAAGAAAGGGTTGAAAGTATTCTGGAAAAGAATATAACTATATCTTTTCACGATCACGCCGAAGTGTTTCCAGAGAACCCTGCTGAATTTATAGAATATGAGAGAATCGGCCGGCTCTGGATTGGATACGAGGGTCTAGCAGTATCAGGACTTGATGCATTTTTTGAAGGCCTCCAAGATGGTACTGCATTGATGAGATCTATGGATCCTTGGCATTGGGATAATATAATCCATCAAATTGGTATGATTCAAGCTGACATAGATCAGCAAGACCTAGTATTCGTAGCTAAAAAGGCAAGTGATATTGAGAAGGCTTATAATGAAGGAAAGATAGCCATGGTTATTCATATTGAAGGTGCTCCAGATATCAGAGAAGACATTTCAAGAGTTGATATACTCTACGGCCTTGGGGTTAGATGTATGGGTATTGCTTATAGTAGAGGTAATGAATTTGGTTCAGGATTAGCAGACAAATTCGACAGAGGGCTTACAGATCTTGGATACGAGCTTGTAAGGAGGATGAATAAACTGGGAATGCTTATAGATCTTGCACATGCAGGAGATAAGACAAGTTTAGACGTTATAGAATTCTCCAAAGATCCTGTATCGATAACTCATGCAGGAGCTAGAGCTCTCTGGCCCTCAAGAAGGATGAAACCAGATGAGGTAATACAAGCCTTAGCAGAAAAAGGCGGGGTCTTCGGCATAGAGGCTGCACCTCATACAACTATAACCAAAAACAATCCTAGGCATAGTATAGAGAGCGTCATGGAGCACTTCCAATATATAGAGAAACTGGTTGGTATAGACCATGTCGCGTTTGGTCCTGATACACTCTTCGGTGACCATGTTGCTCTACATAAAGTGTTCAAGGAATATCTTGCGTTAACAGCTGTAGAGGAAAATTTACCACCGTTCCCTAGGGTGGAATATGTAGATGGGCTTGAGAATCCCTCTGAGTTTAGGAATATAGTGAGATGGTTGGTTAAGAATGGATATTCAGATCAGGAGATAGCCAAGGTAATTGGAGGAAATATATTGAGATTACTTAAAAGGGTTTGGAGAGAATAGATACAAGTTCAAGCGGATTAGAACCATTATTGCTTTTTGCAGGCGATTTATACATAGGAGAATCTACTGTAGGAGATGAGTTAGAGAAACTAGACTCGCTTATCACTTATTTTATTAATTCTCATAAGATCTTCTGCGTAAACGTAGAGGCTCCAATATGCAAAGGGGGATTAAGACAAGAGAAATATTCGACTTTGAAGATGGATCCTGAGAAGGTTCTACCGTTACTCAGAAAAATAGGTATAAAGGTCGCTTTCTTAGCTAACAATCATATTATGGACTATGGCGATGAAGCTCTATCTGAAACAATTTCTAACCTTAGTAGATTAGGTGTATCATATCTAGGAGCGGGATCAAACATTAATGAAGCGTTTAAACCGTTAGAGATCAATATCGATGGAGTTAAAATAACCCTAATAAACTTCACAACAGTCTTTACACTTCAAAGTCTAGCTTCTATAGATCGTGCTGGAATAGCAGGTTTAAGGTATAAGACAAAAATTTTTATAAATCCGTATGAGATTTTCGAGGAACCTGGTGCGCCATATATAGTAGATACTGAACCTATTCAAGAGGATCTTGAAAGAATCCTTTCCCTTACAGAGCGAAGTTCTGAATCTTCTGATCTCACTATCGTGTATGTACATTGGGGTGTGGGTTCCCTACCTTATTCAAAGCTTATTCTTAGGTATATGAGGATGTTATCATCTATGCTTATTGATAAAAATGTTGATATCATCATAGGCAGTCACCCGCATATTCTCCTACATTCAGAGAAAATCAAAGGAGGTTTAGCCATATATAGCTTAGGGAATTTCATATTTACTTATAAGCCGAAAGAACTCCTATTTTCTAATGTTGGAGGTATGTTATCAATTTGGCATTCTGAAAAATCAGGAGAATACAGGATTTATTTACTGCCCATACGTTTAGATAACTATGGTCTTCCTCGAATATGTTCTGAGAACTATAGTGAGATATTCGAAGTTGCAGAGTTCATGAATCTCAGTAGAAGCGGAGGAGTCCAAGTTTCTATTGCCAGGTGGGAGGATTTAAATTTACTGAGGCTAGGTATATAGTAAAATAGTGGTGATTTCGTGAGTAACGAAAACCTATTAGAGATTCGAGGATTAAAGGTTTATTATTTTACCCAAAATAAAGTATTCAGAGCAGTTGATGGAGTTAACATAGACGTAAGTAAAGAGAAAATCATAGCAATTGTTGGAGAAAGTGGGAGTGGTAAGTCAACGTTGCTCCAATCAATTCTTAGGGTTCTCCCTAATGAGGCAAAAATAATTGAGGGGAGTATAGTTTTTGGAGGAGTAGATCTAGTTAGATTGAATGAGAACGATATAGAGAAAATTAGGGGAAAACGTATTTCCATGATTTTTCAGGATCCTATTAACTATCTCAACCCTATTCTAACAATCGGAGAGCAGTTTTCTGATTATATGGTTCATAGACTTGGGTACAACAAGAAGAATGTTAAGGAAGAGGCAGTAAAATACTTAGAAATGGTTGGGATAAATGATCCATATAGAGTTCTTAATTCATATCCTTTCCAGCTCAGCGGTGGAATGGCTCAACGGGTCATGATAGCAATGGCGCTTATAGGCAAACCGTCCTTATTATTGGCTGATGAGCCAACCTCGGCCCTTGATCCAACAATCCAACTCCAAATACTCAGATTGCTAAGAGATCTGAAGAATAAATTAGGCTTAAGTGTTTTAATAGTAACGCACGACCTAAGTCTAGTTGCCTTTATTGCTGATTATGTCTACGTAATGTATGCTGGTAAAGTTTGTGAGTATGGAGAAGTAAGGAGTATATTCAAAAGCCCAAAGCATCCTTACACCCAATCTCTTCTATCCTCTGTTGTGGATATCAGAAGGCCTAGGTTAGAACACGTGTATTTAAAAGGATCAGTACCAGATCTCTCTAACCCTCCCCTCGGATGTAGATTCTATACCAGATGCCCTTATGCAATGAAGAAGTGCGAGTTTGATGACCCGTTAGTGAAGAAGACGGGTGAAACCTATACTGCATGCCACTTATATTAGCAGTGTTTAGTATAGTTATTGTCTCTGATGTCATGGGTAGGGATACAGTAAAAAATAAGTAGGTGAACAATATGAAACCCATACTTTCACTTAATAAAGTTACTAAGTGGTTCCCTGTATCATCCTCTATTATATTTAGGACAAAAAAGTATGTAAGAGCTGTCGATAATGTTTCTTTTGATATTTTCCCAGGAGAGAAACTAGGTATTATAGGTGAAAGTGGAAGCGGAAAAACTACGCTCGGAAAAATAATTGCTGGGATTATCGAACCTGATTCAGGTGAGATCATTCTTGATGGATACAGATATTCAGATCTATACAAGAAGAATAGGAAGTTTATCTACAAACATGTTCAAATGATCTTCCAGGATCCTTATTCAGCTCTAAATCCTAAGAAAACGGTTAGAAAAATACTTGAAAGACCTTTTAAGATTATCGGTAAATCTGTTGATGTAAATGAAATCAAAGAGGTATTAAGAATGGTGGACCTAGTACCCCCAGAATCCTTTTTAGAAAAATATCCTAGTCAGCTAAGTAGCGGGCAAAGACAAAGGGTCGTTATCGCAAGAGCTCTTGCAATGAATCCAAGAATTTTGGTGGCCGATGAACCTGTATCCATGCTAGATGCAACAATTAAGGTCCAAATACTTAAGCTACTCGAGGATCTTAGAAAATCTTTAGGATTAACCTATATATTAATTACCCATGAAATATCTCATGCGTCCGTCTTTTGTGATAGAGTTGTGGTGATGTATTTAGGTAAAGTAATGGAGATTGGTTCTGCCAAAGACATTTTTGAAACACCCATGCATCCATATACCAGATTTCTTTTATCCTCTGTACTTTTACCAGATCCTGAGGAGGCTATGTATACAAAGCCCATTGACGTAAAAATAAGCGAACCGCCTTCTCTCATAGATCCTCCCTTAGGTTGTAGGTTTTCAACAAGATGCCCTCTAGCTACGGAAAAGTGTAAAATTTCACAACCTATTCTTATACCATATCGTTCTAGTCATGTTGTTGCATGTCCTATAACTACTGGAAGAGAAAACGAGGGATGGACTTAGCAATATTTGTCGTTAAAAGATTAATCAGTTCTATAATCACCATAGCTGTCATCATAGCTATAACATTTTTTATAATAAATCTCGCTCCAGGAGATCCTGCTGCCCTTCTAGCCGGTGAGGCAGCTTCGCCTGAATATCTAAACACCATACGAAAATCATACGGATTAGATAAACCCCTTTTCGAACGGTTCTATATATATGTAGTAAATCTTTTGATGGGTAACTGGGGTTTCTCTTTATCATATCAAATGCAAGTTATAGATGCTATTCTAAACAGACTCCCTCAAACACTTCTGCTGGTAGGATCAGCATTAATTCTTGGTATCTTGGTAGGTACATTTCTAGGTGTTATCTCAGCCACTAAGGAGAACAAATTTGCTGATATCCTAATTAATTCGACAACGCTTACGTTTTATTCCATACCCGTCTTCTGGTTAGGCTTGCTTCTTATTTTATTTTTCTCTGTATATTACCCAGTGTTCCCAACAGGCGGTCTTTATGATATTGGAATAGATAATGATCCTTTAGTGCTTATTCCTAACATTCTTTGGCATATGGTTTTGCCTGTAATCACACTCTCAACAATATTTGTAGCTACATATGCGAGAATATCAAGATCTGTAATGATAGATGTACTCAAATCTAGCTACGTTATTGGAGCAACGGCAAGAGGACTCCCTAGAAGGATAGTACTATATAGGTATGCTTTAAGAAATGCATTAATACCGATAATAGCTGTTGCGGGTTCTCAATTCGGTCAAATAATCTCTGGGGCTGTTTTAACAGAGACAGTCTATTCATGGCCTGGAATGGGCACGCTCCTAGTGCAGGCGTTATCTTATAGAGATTATCCCTTAATCACAGGAATACTAGTCTTCACAGGTATTGCGGTGTCTATATCTAACTTTATCTCGGATTTGGCAATGAGCAAGTTAGATCCTAGGGTGAGAAAAGGGTTGATGGGCAAAGTATATTAAGCAATAATAGATGGCGATGCTATGGAGAAGAGAATAATCATACCGCTAATACTTCTATTCCCTGCGCTACTATTTTCCCTCTCAGCAGAAATTATAGCACCATATCCTCCCCTAAGAACTGGTGTTGGCCCTCCTCTTTCACCTCCCTCAGCCCAATATATATTAGGAACTGATCAACTTGGCTCAGATATTTTTAGTCAGGTAGTCTACGGTTCTAGAACAGCCCTCCTAGTAGCACTACTTACAGGATTTATCAGCCTTCTGATAGCTCTTACTGTTGGCTTACTATCGGGTTACTATGGCGGAATAATGGATATAGTATTTATGAGAATGGTGGATTTATTTCTCTCTATACCAGGTTTCATATTAATAATACTTTTACTAGTGGTTTACGGCAACTCTCTATTTAACTTGGTTATAGTCATGGGTATTCTTGGATGGCCTATAATGGGTAGAATAGTTAGATCCCAGACCATGTCGATTAAGGAAAGAGAATTCGTGATTGCAGCAAAGGCTCTAGGTGATTCTAGTATATCAATAATGATCAGAGAAATTCTACCAAACATATGGCCATCAATAATACCCGCTCTCTTTCTCGAAATGAGTTTAGCAGTACTTATTGAGAGCGGTATAAGCTTCATAGGATTGGGAGATCCTAACATAGCCAGCTGGGGTAAGACTCTCTCGTTAGCAAGTAGGGCTCTATACATAGGTGCGTGGTGGGGCGCCTTTTTCCCAGGCCTTATGTTAACGCTAACAATACTGGGGTTAAATCTTATGGGAGACTATATAGCTAAAAGATTAGGTAGGTAAATCAGAATCTTCGAGAAACCTAGATAAGGTTTTCGCGTTATTTTGGCGTTGAGAAGATC
This sequence comes from Thermoproteota archaeon, assembly GCA_041641355.1. Taxonomy (GTDB): domain Archaea; phylum Thermoproteota; class Thermoprotei; order Gearchaeales; family Gearchaeaceae; genus DSFO01. Next base: position 15,370 of record JBEPYP010000005.1, read on the forward strand.
TATATACACTCGGTTATGTTAGAAATGTTAGAAAAAATTTTTATGTATTAAACTTATTCTGGCTTCATGTTGATTATATCTAAGAAGGAGATCGAGAGAAGAATACAGGCTATAAGCTATGAGATGAACAAAAAGAATCTAGATGCGCTTTACTTAGCATCTCTTGCTAACGTGGCTTACACCACTGATTTCTTCTACATACCCACTGAAAGACCTATCGTTGCCATCGTTTTTAACGGTGAAAAAATCCTCATAGTTCCTAGACTTGAGCTTGAACATGCTGAAAAATACTCCTATGCGGATAAGGTTTTAAGCTATGACGAATATCCTAGCGAGAAGCATCCCATTATCATCATAGCTGATCATCTAAAGAAGCTAGGACTTGAAGGAAAGAGAATAGGGTTCGATGTTGATGGTTATGCCCATGTATTTGGCTACAGAGGTCCTAGGTTGAGCGAAGTTTTAAGCGCTAGCTATAGCTATGAAAGGGATTTAATAGAGAAAATGAGAATGATCAAGTCTGAAGAAGAACTCAGATTGTTGAGAGAAAGCGCTAAATGGACCGCTTTAGCTCATAGACTTCTCCAAGAATATACAGAACCTGGAGTTTATGAAGATGAGATATCTTTACATGCAAGCATCGAAGCCTCGATCATGATGATGAAGACCTTAAAGGGGTTATACAAGCCAGTTGGCTGGAGCTCAGGAGCCCATGCAAGTTTCAGAGGCCAAGTAGGTAGCCACTCTTATTACCCCCATTCTCTTACGATACATGCAATTATAAAGAAGGGGGATGTTCTAGTCACAGGAGCTACAGCACTAGTAAGTGGATATGGAGCTGAGCTCGAGAGGACCATGATTGTTGGGGAGCCTTCAGAAGAACAGAGAAAATTCTTCAAATTAATGCTAGATGCAAGGAAGGTTGCCTTTGAGAGCATAAAAGCAGGTATTAAGTGCAGTGAAGTCGATAGGAATGTGAGGAAATTCTTCAAGGATAAGGGTTTAATGGAATATTGGAGACATCACGTCGGACATGGAATAGGACTTGAATACCATGAAGCTCCCTTCTTAGACATTGGAGACGATCGTGTATTAGAAGAAGGGATGGTCTTGACGATCGAACCTGGGATATACGTAAAGGAAATAGGAGGCTTTAGACATTCAGATACGATAGTCGTAACGAAGGACAATTATGAGCGAATAACATATTACCCAGAAGAGCTCGAGGAACTGATAATACCTGCGTAGTTGCTCGAAGTTTACCAAAGAAACTTATTCAAAAAAGGATTATAAAAATTTTCGAATTAATGTATATTTATTAAATGTTTATTTGTAATGTAAAATATTTAATTTTTTATTTTCGCCTGAATACGTACTTAATTAGCAGATATCCTGTTAATCCTGCCATCACCGCCAAGACGGCTATTAAGGCATAAAACAATGATAAGGTTGTTCCTAACTCTGGAGGAGTCACGGTAATGCTTACTACATTAGTGGTTGTGGTCTTCTCTGTTGTAGTATAGATGTTTGTAGTAGTAAAGGTTGTGGTGTAAGGTATAGTCCTTTCGGTCATGATTGTAATTGTATTAGTTGTGGTGAGGATATTCGTGGTTGTCGTAGGAATAGGAACTGTAGTAGTTAAGTATCCTGTTGTGGTTGTTGTGACAATTGTCGTTGAGTAACTTGTAACTGTTACGGTCGTAGTGTTCGTAGTCGTAGTAGTCGTTGTAACAGTGACAGTCACAGTCATTTCTTGAGGGGTGTTGATTGCGTAAAGAGAGTTATCATAGCTACCAATGTATATCGTTCCGTCTCTATCTATAGCCGGTGAAGATCCTACATAATTATTCGTCTTAAATCGCCACTTTAAAGTGCCATCAGGATTTATGGCATAAAGATAAGAATCATCGCTTCCAACGTATATGACTCCATTGGCGTCTATTGCAGGAGAAGAGAAAACGCCGGCACCTGTCTTGAACTTCCACTTTAAAGTGCCATCAGGATTTATGGCATAAAGATAAGAATCATCGCTTCCGACATAGATTATTCCATCACTTCCTATTGCTGGAGAAGAATATATAGCTTGGCCCATCTTAAATCTCCACTTTAAAGTACCATCAGGATTTATTGCGTACAGATACCCATCAATGCTTCCGACATAAACAACTCCATTACTATCTATTGCAGGAGAAGAGAAAACGCCGGCACCTGTCTTGAACTTCCACTTTAAAGTGCCATCAGGATTTATGGCATAAAGATAAGAATCATCGCTTCCAACGTATATGACTCCATTGGCGTCTATTGCAGGAGAAGAACGAACTAAATTATTTGTCTTGAACTTCCACTTCAAATTGCCGTTAGGATATATGGCGTAAAGGTATTCATCGATGCTTCCGACATATATGACTCCATTGGCGTCTATTGCAGGTGAAGAATAAACAATACCTTCTGTCAAAAACTTCCACTTCAAAGACCCAGTAGGAGATAGCGCGTATAAATACCCATCGGAGCTACCAATGTATATCGTCCCGTCTTTGGCTATTGCTGGTGAAGAAAGTATAAAGCCGCCTGTCGAATATGTCCATTTTAAGCTGCCGTTAGGATATATCGCATAGAGCTTCCCTTCATAGCTACCAATGTATATCGTCCCGTCTTTGGCTATTGCTGGTGAAGAAATCACGTAAGAATCCAACGATGTTATCCATTTAAGATCCTCTGCTT
>JBEPYP010000006.1:0-17525 GCA_041641355.1 Thermoproteota archaeon
GAACGGTTCCTCTAACTTAATCTTAATAATGTTAATCCTGTAATTAATTGCCTTATTTATGGATTCTAATTTCCTCTCATATTCTTTAAACATCTCCTCTTCAGCTGTTTTGAAGATGATAAATCCAATCTCTTCAGTGTAAAGCTCGTTTAGCCTAGCTCTTAATTCACTATCATTTACCTCTTCTTTCCACGGGTATTTTCCGTTTTCCTCATAATCTAGATCTATTGTAATAATTTTATCAGAGGGATCAAGCCACTTTTCCACCACCATTTTCCAAAACTCATCATATGTGGAAATCGTCTTAGCACTAGGTTCGCCTCCTTTCTTTTCTCGATAAATCCTTAAGCAGAGTTCCTCTAAAAAGTTAATATGGCTATCCCCATAAATATCCTTGAAAAGAATAACTTTTGGACCTTTCTCTCCAATCTTTCCTCCACTTTCGCCTAAAACAAATTCAAAAAAATCTGGAAATTCTTCTTTTCTACCCTTACTAGCGGGTGGTGGAACCTCAACTTGTTCTGCCTTAATTACGCCTTTTGAACCTTCCTCGCCAATCGTTCCTCCGCCTTCACCGAAAGCAAATCCAAAAGAACCTGGAAATCCTTCTTTTCTACCCTTACTAAGGGATGGCGCTGGAACCTCAACTTGTTCTGGCTTACTTTTTTCAACATGTAAAATCGTCTCTTTTTCTTTTTCTTTTATCCCTTCTAAGCGTTCTCTTAGTTGCTCAGTAATTGTCGAGTCAAAATGTTCCATAGCTAGCTTAGGTGAGATGATAGTGAATTTTCTGTAAATAGGCACCATAATTTTAGGCAATAATGGTTGTTTAGGTTTTTCGATACTGCTATCAAATTCAGTTATTGAGATAGTAATTTTAGGAGCGGATTTAGCTCTAATTATCGGAACATGAATAGCTTTACTCTCTAAGAGTTCTCTTGGTTGCTTGGTGATCGTTGAATCAAAGCGTTCTATAACAGCCTTCGGTGAAATGGGTGTGGATTTTCTGTAAATAGGCACCGTAATCTTAGGTAATAATGGTTGCTTAGGTTTTTCAATGGTTCTGTCAAATTCAGTTATTGAGGCGATAATTTTAGGGGATGATTTAACCCTAATTATCGGAACATTAAGAGCACTACTTTTCTTTTCAATCCTCAGAACCTCGTAGTCTAGCTCATATTCTTTAAATTGAGGCGATGGTTCTTGAAGCTTTATAATAGGCACAAAGACTTTCCTCTCCTCTTTTTCAATTTTAGGAATCTCTTTATCTACCTCAACTTCTGATGGTTTAAATTCTGAAATAACATCCAAGCTTAATATTGGAATAGCTGAAAGCCTCTCCTCCTTTTCTGAGGGAGCGGCCTTAACTTCTCTTTCCTTCTTTTCAACATCTACAGGCTTTAATTCTTTTTGCTTCTTTTCTTCTTCTTTTTCTCTTCTCCGCTTTTCCTCCTCAACGTATTCTTCCTTGCTAATTGTTTCTTCTTCTTTCATGATCGCTCACCAACTATTTCTAATGTATCGCTTGAAATTTTTAGCTGGAAGAAAGGTGAACCCAGAAATAGTGCTGGCGATATATCATCAAATAACTTAAGAAGGCTAATGTTACATTCACTTTCAATTGAAAAGAAATTCTGTCTCCACGAATATCCCCATGATCTCTCTTTTATCAGCATAGGACCTGAAATTACATAGCTATAACAATAAACCCCTCTTGTATTTCCTTTGTAATATGAACCGTCTGAGACCTTTATATAATCAGGAAACTTCCATTTCATTTCTTCCAGTTTTTGCTGTATTTTCTGAAGGTATTCTTGTTTTAAGTCTTTTACAAGAGGTGAAATGAGGCTAAAAATACTTTTAACACCTTCATTCGCAAAGTACTCCCAAATTGCTTGATTTAAGTTATAGAGAGAATCACTAAAACCATCCTTAAGGTGACCCCAAATGGAATATGCTTCCCTTTCTTTACTTTCATTTATTCTTGGTTCGAATATTTTTTCAAGGCCGAGAAAGCTTCTTAATGAATTAAAGTTATCTACCAATCTAGGATAGGCCTCCATCATGAATTTAAAGGGAATTGTTCTTGTGCTTAGCGTAAAGAAAGTATAGTAGTTGTGATTAGCGCTTACCTGCAAGCACTTCACATATATTGTCCTTATGATTTCTAACAATTCCTTGGGCTTCTGGATGATTTCCTCGATTTCGCTTTTCAAGATCTCTCTGGGCTCTATCCCAACCAGTTTTATCATACGCAGGGTTATCTCCTCTAGTTTCTTCAAAAACTCCAGAAATGAGGTACTTTCGATTTTCACACGAACATAATCGAAAGCCTTCAAACCCTCTTCTCTTTCAAGAGTTATCCATTCTTTAGGGTTTATATATATCCCTAATGTGAGTCTAACTAACTTTGCAAGGCTGTTATCCTTGTATTCACCATCTTCCTTAATTCCACCCAACAGAAATGGTAATATATTACTTTGTTTTCTTTCCACCTCAGATAGGGTAACTTTCTCGCTCGTTCCCACCATCGTTAAGATGAAATCTCTTAATTTTAACAGCTTGGAAATTGAGTTGTGTAGGGGTAATACATAATCCTTAACGAAGTTTTTCCATGCTTCAGGATTCCAGTATTCGAAACCTTGAATTTGGTCGTAACCTTGCATGTTTTTCACCTTATATAGTGGTTATCTTAATGTAATCATCGCCTGCATACTCAATCTTCACTAAGCCAAGAAAGAGATGAGGAGAAATCTCATCTATCATTTGCATGAGCGTCATGGGAATTTCACCAACTCTTGATCTATCATTGGCCGCCGAGATTCCTCTATAATAGATATAATGTGTAGAAGAATAAACTTTACCATGCGCCCTCTCTTTAACTCTGGAAATATAGTCTTCCTGAAGATGAGGGAAAACATTAAAGTAAGACAACATTATTTTCTCCAAATCTGTAGAATGCTCTCTTAAATAATACCATATAATTTCGTTTAACGCACAAATCGAACCCCCAAACGATTTATCCCGAGAATATTTAGGCCCACACCAACCTCCTTTATCCGACTCAGCGTTATATTCAGCCCAACACCAAATCGTGTAATCTTTGTAAAGGTCAGAACCTTCTCTAAATGGGATATTCCATTTAAGCTGTGTTAAACCGAACTCTATTTTTAAGAAGTCCATTACTTGGTCTATTCTCGGATATGCTTCCTTCATGAATTTGTAAGGTATTTGTTTTATAGACCAGAGGAAGAAAGTGTGATAGTTATAGTTAACCGAGATGTTTAGAACGCCTTGGTAAAAATCTCTGATCAGTTCTTTAAGCTTATAAGGGTCTTCCTTAAGTCCTTTATAATCCACTTTAGGTTCTGAGAATCCAACTAATGTTTGATGGTGAACTGCCCTATCTAACCAGTTGAATATATAATTAACGAAATGGATAAAAGCTGTTTCCTCGACTATAACCTTGGGCAACGTAACTGCAAGTTCACCGCCTAGTAACCAAGCTTGCAGGTCACTAAGCTTTAGACCGAAGAAGTCTTTATAGAATTTAGCCAAGCTATTACTTCTATAAACCACCTCTTCTCTACTTGGAACAACCCCTCCCAACAAAAGAGGCAATTCTTCTTCGGCTATATCGCGAAGTGAAACATTTTGAAACTCGCTTTTTAGATTTTCAAAGAACTCCTTAAGAATCAACGCATTCTTCCAAAGAGGTATTACATAATTTTCAATATAATTTATCCACTCCTTCTTATCCACATAATCTATGAAACCCTCAAGAAGGTCATAGTTACTCATATTCATCACCTCTTGTTTTCGTTGTTAAAATACACTTTTGCTGAACCTATCCTCTTCAACCTAACATAACCTTGATTTTCTAAGGCTTTAAGATAACCAGCGAGAAAGGTTCTATTCACATCAAGCTTTTCAACCAATTCCTTTACAGAATAGCCGGGGTCATTTTTAAGTAACTCGACTATCTTAGCTGTCAATCCTTCATATTTCTTTGGCATACCACTCACATTACTAACTAACTGTATACATTTATATTTTTACTCTATTGTAAACACATTTGTTTGCCAAGTTACTGTTCCATAGAAGGTGATAATCGTCTATGTTAAAGAATATAGTTGACAATTGCATGCAAAAAGTTTCAGGATTAAAAGAGCATTGCGATAGGTGCCTTAGGACAGAGAGATGGAGAGGAAGCGTTGTCTTAATGGTTGTAGATGCAGCCTTCACATCAATAGGATTGAACTATTTCGTATCAGTTGTTCCAAAGATTGAAGAATTTAACAGAAAGTTCGTTGAAAGTAGAAGAATGAGAAATCTAAATTTCTTCCAGAGGATATATCTCGCCAATTTCTTCGATCTCTACGTTATAACCTTCAAGTTGTTTTGGAATCTTTTCTTTAACAACGTCTGTGAGCTTAGTCACAAAAACTTTAATGTATGGTTTTCCAGATGGGTACTTCTCAATACACACTCCATTTACATTGGGTTGACTCATGAGCCAGTCTGAGTATTTTTTTAGCACTTCATCGATGGTTTTCTTCGCCATATGTACTCACATAATAGATTGTTAAAACACTCTCTTAAAGCTATACGATTGTTACGCCGAACCGTTGGAAGACCCAGTCGATAGGATTAGCAAAAGTTACGTTCTTGTTTCCAACGAATAGAAGCCCCACAGCTTTATTACCACCATTTACGATTAGTGAGCCTGAGTCTCCTCCATCACTAAAGGGAGGAGGCACTCCTCTTATTACAATTTGTCCATCGAAGCGCGCATAACCTGGGCGATAATTGACAATGATGTTAGCATATGTAGAAGTGATGTGACCATTAGTGAGTTCTGTAGTTCTCCCTCTCTTCCTTACTTTCATGTAACGTGTTGCCATTGTTGTTCCATAAACTCGTCCAATTCCAATGATATGCGGGTCTACCCTTCTACCACCCCTTATGGGTTCAGCTATAGCGGCATCTATTTTGTTTGGTCGCCCAGTGAAATCTATCGGTTCAAAATCCATAAGGGTGGCTATGCACTTATCCAAAGAAGCACAATTTGACCCTGGATGATACGCTGAATAATGACGCCCTCCATCACTAGGACCTGGTTGTACAATAGAATCTCCACGTTTTGCGTCGCGACCCGCAAAAACATGAGCGTTACTTAAAATGTACTGCCGACCAACCCGGTCTTGTACAAGGCAACCAAAGGTCCCTGCGGAAATATTTATGTGGCCTATAGAGCATCCTCCTAGAGGAGAGTCGTAGCATCTTCGATCTTCCTGAGCAAATATTTCACCTATGGCCTCAACATCAGTAACAATTCCTTCAAATGATTTCGGAACTCTACATTCATAGAGCACTGCGGATTCGGGTAGCTTTTCCTTTACATAAACCTTTAGGGATAATTGCCCGGTAAATCTCCCCCGAGTAACTTTTTCTTCTATTGCTACACCTACTATATTTTCAAACCCAGCTAAACCCGGTCTCGCTTCTTTTAAGATTATTTCTCTTTCTCCTCTAGAACATTTGCTCTGATTCGATTCAAGTCCAGATTATTTTGAGGAAGAAATTTATCTAAGGGTCCTTTTAGTTCTCTTTCCAAACCTGCTGGCAACCCTAAGAGAAACTGTGCTATTAGTTTATGTTCCTCTTCCTCTTCTGGTAGCGCTTGAAGCAAAGCTTGAGCTACGGCTCGAATTTCTGGGGCTCCTTTTAATCCGAGGTTAGATAGAAGTTTAGTGGATGTGTTTGTTCCTCCCATCTTGTACGCTAAAATTGCTAAATGTAGCGCGTCTAGCAGACAATTGGATTTAGGTCTTCTAAGGTCTATTATTTGCTCATGTTCGCGGTCTACTACATTGAGGATTAGTACACTTCCCTTTTCTATCTTCAATATCTTGTAACTATTTTCTAAGGAATCGAGACTTGTTCCTAATGAGATGGCAAGCTTTCTAGCTTCATCAAAGGGCATAGAAGTTTTCCATTTTCCGTCTTTATCTCTAAAGGTATAAGTCCATCTAGCTACTACATAGAACCTTGTTGCGGCATCAACTTTTGAAGCAATTCCAGGCTCGTTGGCAAGTTTTTCAAAAACATAATCTGTCGTTAGAGCTCTCATTTCGTTAAGCACTTTACTTATAGGAACTGTTTCTCCTGTATAGCTCTTAATAGAAGAATATTTTCCAAAAACTTCTATTGCGGGTCCTATTGATGCTATGAAAAGGTCGCCACCGCTAAGTTTATAATTGTCATAAAACTCCGTAAGCCTTTCCCATATTCTTTTTCGCAATTCAGGCTTCAACTCTTCGAACCAAGTTGTAGTGTCACCTTCACGCTTGCGTACTACAATTAATATGGAAGAAAGGAAGGCTGCTCTTTGTCTGAGAACACCCGCTTCAGTTTCCGTGCGAACTGGCCATGTAGCCGTTACATAAAAGCCTGCGTCCAATAAGGCATTAATTACGCTTTCCCAAGCTTCTGATGAGCTATGCGCAAAAATTATAACACCTATTCCATTTTTGCGTAAAACTCTTTTTAGTTCGCTAAAGGACTTCCTGAGCAAAGTTTCATAAATTACTCTAGAGGCTTCTTCAGACCCGTGTCTACCCGGATTAAAATCGATCTCTTCATCTTTAGGGACTAATTGTGTAGAGAAGACTTCTGGGTAATCTTCTACTAGGATTCTTTTAAGCCAAACATACCAAAAATCACTTAATTCACCATAGGGGACATCGTCATAATATGGCGGGTCAACGATTACAGCATGAAAACTTTCATCTTTATAGGGCAGAGTAATCGCTGAACCGTATAGAGCTATTGAAGGATTAACGCCTTTCGAAGAAGCAAATCTTATTGAGTTTGTAACATCTCTGAGAGCACTTATCCATGTTCCAGAAGCGTCAATGAAAGGATTGACCTCCACATAATTCCAAACCATGCTGATACCTCTATACGAAAAAATATGGGCAATTGTCTCACGGTCTTTGCTCCAAATCGTCAGTGAAGAGTTAAAACTTAGCAATTTATCTAACGTAAGTGCTAAATAAGTCATGATAGCTTTGGTATACTCTTTAGCTGCTTTGTTATCCATCCCTTTCTTCAAACACTCTTGTAATATTTCTTCGCGAGCTTGGCGAATATAGTGAGTAAAAGTTAAATGAGCCAACAGTTGCCTTGAGTTGAATAATTTATACCATTTATCAATACCATACGGTTGAACATATATGGCTCTTTTTTCATATTCCGATATTGCTTCCTCACATATGAGACCTTCTTTAACAAACTCTTGCCATTTTTTTTGTAATATTTTTTCTGCATTTTCTATAGCATTTTCATCGTTGTCAGTAGGCTTCTCGTATATCTTGCCTCTGTTTCTTTGCCGAACAACGACCGCCAATAATTTATGTTTAATTTTGTTCTGCTTCCCCATAGCTTTAATAGACTTGGCTCCAATTGTATTTTTGCATCTTGGACACTCTACTGTCGAACGACGTATTGTACCTTGAGAAGGATCAAATTCTTTTCTTTTGAGCTCACTAAGGTAAATAATATCTGCGGTAACATCATTTTTTATTTCTGGAATATTCAGTTTTAGGACAACCTTATTCCTAGTTGAAAGAACCCAGTGTGAAGCAAGGGGTATGTATAAATTGCATTTAGGGCATTCAATCGCTCGATACCAAAGATAAGCTGAGACGGGCCCCTTTTCATGCTCAGGATATAAATCTCCTATCTCATCTTTAACTTTTTTTAGCACCCAACTACCCCATTTCTCTACATCTTCAGCAAGCTTACTTCCATACTTCTGTGGATATTCTATCGTAGCCTTTAGTATTAAATAACCAACAGGATTATATTCAATACCTATGCTTTTAGCGCCCACTCTGCTTCCCTCAAACGGTATACTACCCCCACCGGCCATACTGTCCAGTATCAAAGGTTCTTCAGTCCCCCAAACTTCTTTGTAAGTTTTACGAAGAAATGATAACTGGTTATTGTCGAGATTTAAATGATAACAGCGCCTTTGTTTTCCTGGTGGATTGCCAAGAAGTTTAATAAACTCCTTATGGGAGATTTTATCGCTTGGTAAAAGTGCGCCCAAAACTGTTGCTCTGGAAACTATCAGAGGTTTTCTAGTCCACCAATAATGAAGCTCAAATATCGGTGCTCTTCCTGGTTTCTCTTTTTTAGCCTCTTCACTAACCTCTTTTACTGGAAACCAATCTTCAATTAATGATCTGGTAATATTCTTCTCCATAGCTATCACCTAAGCAACAACTGCAGCCTTTACAAGGTCCCTCCATTTTTCCACGACTACTTTGAATTGGAGAATCGGTTTTTGTCGAGCTATTTCTAAAAATGTTTGCGTAGGATTTTGAATAATGTACAGCTTGCGCTTTTCAGGATCGAGGGTATGCTCTATTACATATAGCCAATAGTCTTCCCCGAGTTTCTCACCTACAGACCACTCATGACTAGTCATCTCTATTGGACCTGTTGTTGCGAAAGATTTCACTTCAATATATCGTCTCTGATCAACTCCCTCACTAAGAATGTCGTATCCTCGAAATTCCAAATGAACATCTGTTGGTTTGCGACCACAAGCTCTCTCATAGTCCATCGCCACACGCATACCTTCATCTTCTATCTTCTTTATAACTGAAACTTCTTTTTGAGAGACACCTTTATTAACAATCCATTGCGGTAATATCAAAGCTACTGCAATTAATTCTGGCACTTCACTTTGGAGTACCCTCTCCTTTTCAAGTGAATTCAGCTTTTCATTCATTTCCTCTGTTAGATGCTTAATCCTTATCTGTTCTCTCCTAATTGCTATGTCCATATCCTTTACAGGCAGCTTTTTTCTATATTCACTAATTCGTTTATATGATTCATTTATACGCCTATCGTAATATCTAATAATGTCTTCCCGTTTAATATTGACGTCTCGTTCTACTCTTTCCATAGTTTCTTTCAGCAAAGCATTCATGGAATTAATTGCAATTTCTTCTGCACGTGCGTAAATCGAATCAATGTCAATTCCATCAATTTTAATCTCTGACGGGTCATCAATGTCCTCAAAACTCCAAATAGAGCTCGGGTCTATCTCCTTAAAATTGTCAGTTTCTTTGTCATAAAATATAGCCAATAACCTCTCACTGCGTAGCTCCCCTTTGCTTGAAATAACTTTACCTTTGAAAACAAAGAGTACCCCCTCCTTCCCTTTTGGGTCAAGCTTTATCGTTGCTCTGCCTCCAAACTCATAATCCAAGCAAATCTTTAGCATTTTATCAAACAAAGGATGGCCTAAGGCGATAAACTCTACCCCTTGAACATTCTTCATGACTTCTTTTGAAAAAGTTGCTAGTGATATTGTCGATCTACCGTCTTCTGAGAGGATCTTTGGAAGTTCTATTGAAAAAACACCTGGTGTAACGCCAGGCTCTATTTTACCACCATAAAGAATAAAAAACCTTCTAACAAACCTTTCAAGATCTAATTCGTTAACTGCGTATTCTCTTGACTTTCCTAAAAGTTCTCTGAGAGGTTCTAAGTCAAGTTTATCCCGTATAAGAGATTTACCCTCTATTTCTTGAAAAATTATTCTTTTAATCTCCTCAATCTTTTCCTCAGCTTTTATTATTCTCTCTTCTACGACTCCTTTTGCAGAAATAGCTTCCATGATCTCTTTTTCTAAGTTTATGCCAGACATGAGGATCCCTAAGACATCATAAGCCCTCCCCAACTCCTTTTCAATCGCATCAACTTTACTAAACAATCTAGACAAAACCGTGCTTTCAATGGTGCCTTCGACGAAGATATTATGAACAAAAACGGGATTCTTCTGTAGGTACCTATGTAACCTTCCGATTCTTTGCTCTAGCCTGTTCGGGTTCCAAGGAAGCTCGTAGTTGACCATGATGTGACATGAAAATTGAAGGTTAAGACCCTCACCAGCAGCATCTGTGCACACCATTATTTTTACATTTTCATCTTCTTTAAAATCACGTTCCTGTTTATTCCTTAAATCATCATTCATGCCTCCATATATATAAGCAACTTTATAGCCATTCTTCTCAAAAAGATTTTTCAAATATGTTAAAGTATCCCTATATTCTGTGAAGATTAGAACTTTCTCTTTGATGTCCTTATTATGAAGGTCTTTTACAAATTCTAGAAGCATTCTTGCCTTAGAATCTTCCTTGATAGAGTTAGCTAGTTTCAGTAATCTTTCCAATTGTTCAATCTCAGCTTTTAACTCTTCTTTATTCTTTGCGATCGTTAAAGCTTCATATTTTTTACGTACTCTTTCTGCCTCTTCTTCATCGACCTCATCTGGAGTGCTGAGATATTTCTTCCAAATTTTTTCATCTTCCTTAGTAATCTCAACAGACTTGTCCATCTCCAAAACTTCCTTGAGCCTGTTAATTCTGTTTTCAAGTGATTTTCTAATAGCCTCGATGCTGGATGCCATTCTCTTTTGCAAAATGGTCATGGCAAAACTCAGCCCCCTGTTTCTTGCAGCCTTCGCAAGGTTGAAGTAATGTCTCACATAGTTAGTAACAGCTTCATAAAGCTCCCATTCTTCTTCTGTAAAGTTTACTGAAAGGGTTTTTACTTTCTTTTCTTTGAATAACTTGTTTCCATCAAAGTCGATTACATCTTCTTTTAGACGTCTTATCATAATTCTGCCTAATTTCTCTTTATTTACTTCTTCTTGAGAGGCAAAAAGGTAAGGATCCACCAAAGACACTAGCTTATAAAAGGCATAACTATCTCCGCTATGTGGAGTTGCAGTCAATAACAGAATTGACCTTGTTTTTTCTCTCAAAGCCTTAGCTAACTTATAACGTTTTGTGAGATACTCGCCACCTCGACCTTTCCTACGAACCGACAGTTTATGAGCCTCATCAAAGATTACAAGATCCCATTCAGCCTCAGCTACTTTTTTTAAAATATCTTGACGTTTAGCGAAGTCCATTGATGTAATTATTTGATCATGTAGTTTCCAAGGATTTTTACTTGGGTCTGCACCGTAATGAGAATATATGAATTCTGAAGTAAATATGTCAAATTTTTCTCCGAATTTTTCTAATAGTTCTTTTTGCCAGACAGTGCGCTGAAGAGCTGCTGGAACCACTATCAGGATCCTTTTCACTCTCCCCCGCAACTTAAGTTCCTTAATGAGCATACCAGCCATGATAGTCTTTCCAAGTCCTGCATCGTCAGCTAACAAATAATTAGGTTCATAAGCATCAAGCATTTTACGATAAACAGCTTCTATTTGATGAGGTAAGGCATCGATTTTCGTTACAGAGAGTGAAGCAAGTGGATCGTATAAGTGAATTAGGGATAATCTATGCGCCTCTACGAATAAATCAAACTTTACAGAAGAGTCAAAATTCCTGGCCTTAACTAGCTGGATGGGCGTTGCAACTGGGAACACTTGGTATGGTGGTGATAAGATTGTCTTTATACTATTAGTTTTAAAAGAGAATAATTCCAGTTTAGTAGTTGTACCTAGCTTTTGAAGTGATATAACCTTATGGTAGCCATCTAAGCCTTCTACTTTTACTATATCTCCTTGTTTTATCTCTATTTGCAAAACAATCACCCCCTAAAGACTGTTTGGCACATATAAAACTCTTAAAGCTTTGGCAGCTTTATTTTTTCCGCTTTCAATTACTTTTGAGTACCAGAAATAAACCTCTTCTCTTTGCATAGAAGATACAATATTTACCAAAAAATCAGCTGGTTCCCTACCCCTTACCCATGAAAGGGCACGTATAGCTAGAGCAAGTCTGAAGGCTGACTCCTCGGAAATCCTTGAAATTGAAAGGTTTTCTTCGCTTTTTTCAATATCCATCTTTATTTTTTCGATTAGTTTCTTTAGATAAACCGTCTTCCAACCATTACTTTTTCCTAGCAAACGTTTTCTCACTTTCTTTTCATTTAACATCTCCTCCTCCACGATAGAAACAGAAGGCATGTTAGGTGTGATTTTTTGAATCAAGTAGTATTGCCTGAAAGTCACTTTATAACTTTCCATGCAATCAACTTCCACCTGTAGCACCATTACATGTCAGACCAAATTCAATGTCACGATACCCTTTAATGGTTCTTGACAGGTCCTCCAGAATTTTTACATCTATCGGCTTTTCCGGGTTCACTTCGATGATTATCTCACCAGTAACGGTCTTTAACTCAGCCTTAATAGTTTCTATAAGGCTTTTTAAAACTTGTATTGCTTCCTGTAAGCCTTCAACCTTTATTTCAATTTTATTTATAGTATCACCCTTTCCCTCAAACGATGCACTCTTTAAAATTACGGGAATTCCGGTTAGCGCGGAAATCATAGCAGCCAATGTAGAGGCTGCAATAACACTATTTGTACCCCCCTTCAAGTGTAAAACCAGTGAGTTAATATCCCTCATACCCTTACTCACAAATTTTCTAGTTTCTTCGGCTATTTTAGAAGAAGCCTCTTCTCCCTTTAAGAACGGTATAACAAGCTGTACTTCTGCTTTAACTTCTTTTCTTTTTTCCTCAGGTGCTTTAGCACGTTTTTTCTGTATGGCATCAGCTATTTTTTTTGCTAGTTCACTGGAAATAAGATATGTGGATGGCGAAATTTCAACATTATCAGCATTTGAACCTTCACAGATATCTCCAAACCAAAATGGTCCTTCTAGTTTCTGCTCCAGTAAATCTATTGGAATACTTGTGTAACCAAATTTTTCAGCTTTTACTCCACTCTTTATTGCATTAACAACGATGTCTTTATCTTGCACTAAGGGTAAGTCTGTATATCTCAAGAAGGAATCATAAACTTCTTGCGTTGTAATAAATGTTTTATCCATAGGTATCCAACATTTTTCCACAATTAAGTCTGGGCTAATCTTCTCTGTGATTATTTTGCCTTCAGTCATGAGTTTTTCATATACGAGCTTTGTTAGTTTTTTTTCACCCTTCATCCTTTCCTCAATGCTAAGTGTAAAACAGTTCAATCTACCCCTTGGAGCTGGACAAACAACGTATCTATAGGCTTGAAGGAGGCTTATTTCGAAATTGGAAACAGCCTCACCATACTTTGATTCTAATAAAGTTTTTTGATCCTTAGTTAGCTTTTCAACTATCTCCTTGTTATTTCTAACAGTAGATACAGCTATCTTAAATCTTGCCTTATCCTTTAACCTGTCTATGTTGGTGTCATCCGCAACTAGGAAGAAAACAGTATTCTTGTATTGTCTAAATTGTTCGCCACTTTTGTTATAAATCTGAGTGACATGAAATAAGTGCGAAGGTAAAGTTTCTTCCATAAAGTCTTTGGGACTCTTTGCTTTGGCGATGTTATAGTCAACTATTATTAGTTTTGGCTCTGGTCCATCCGGAACTTCGTAATGGTCATGCGGCCAGATATACACTTTATCCTTTGAGAAGAATGTAAACCCTATTCTATCCCTTATCAATGCTTCTATTTCGTTCCTAATATCTTCATCTTTTACACTCTCTTTTACTTCTTCTATAATTTTGTTTATGTTAGGTTCTGTGCGAAATGAATATCTACCCGCGGATTCGTATATGTACCAAAGCTCATCCATTAATCTCTTCAAAACTTCAGGAACTTGTCTAATGTTAAAGCCTGGGTAGGCTAAACTTAATAATAGCTGTTGCTGATTTCCACCAATATCTTCTCTTACTGCTCCAATAAGAGAGTATAAGTATATTGAAGTTGCAAGTCTTGTGGCTAAATTATTTTTTATGCCAGCTGATGATAACTCAACATCAAGCATTTGTGCCTTAGCATTACCTTTCTTATTAGCTATATCTGAGACTATGACTGGTTGATACAAGCTCCTGCCTAACTTAAGTGTAAGATCATCGATGATTTTTTGAAAAGTTAAGTCTACAAAAGCTGGCATAATCATGTAAGCATCATTTGGCCTTGACTCATATACTTTAAAGACAACATAAGCAAGAAATCTTAAGACACCTCTTGTGCGTTGGAATTCTGGTATTGTGGAAACTCTTTCGTAAAGGATATCAATTAACTCAGGGTGAATGGGATAACTTTTACTCAGTTTTTCAGCATAACCTGCTTCTACAGTTTTTGATGGGAATTGACCTGCCATTGCATGATAATATGCAACAAACTCTCTAACCACATCGTCACGCGCTTTTTCATCGATTTTCTTAAACAATCTTATTCTAACCACGTCATATATTTCCTCGGGCTCTACTGGTGTGAATATAGTAGCGACTCTTCCTGTAACTTTTTTAATGTCTTCAATGGCCTCTATAACTTCGCGAGTGTATTTTCTATATGGATCGGCTTCAGTGAGTGCAGTTATCACAAGAACCGATGAGTCTGTTGCTGCAACAGCTAGCGCTAATTCATGAATAAACGCAACTGTTTGCTCTGCGAGAGTAGTATCACCTACCTTAATTCCTGAGGACTTAGAGAGGTACTCGCTAATTTCATCGATAAGTATAACGCTTGGGGATTCAAAGAGTTCTGCTAACTTTTCTGTTCCTGGGGGAATTTTTTTCTCATCATTTTCCTTAAATTTTAGATATAATTCCTTACCGCCTAGCTGATAGGCGAGCTCTCCCCAAAGAGTCCATGCTGTTATGTTGTCATGTTGAGTCCCAGAAACCGGATTAATAGTTGCACCAACGATAACTGCCATACGAACTCTTGGTATAGAAGTTAGACCTATGCTACGTAATATATGTTCTACATATTTTTTGGTTGTAGAAGGACTGTTAAAGATATGATATAAGGCTAACAAAGCATGGGATTTTCCACCACCGAAAACTGTTTCTATTCTTAAGACAGCGGGCTCGCCTTCTTTCCTGCCTGATACACGACCTAAAACAGCTCTAATCAGACCTTCAAGATTTCTGGTTAGATAAGTTTTACTAAAGAATTCATCAGGATTCTGATAAACAGAAGGAGCCTTACCACTAATCACAGGTGCCAATTCCGCGGCGAATGCATCTTCAGGGATTATTCCTTTTTGAACCTCAGGATATGGCTCAGCAACTTCCCAAACCCTGCGCAATGATTTCACCTCAATTGAATTCTATATAGCCTTATTCTATATAATTTTTAATTAATTATTATTAATAATAAAATATATCTTATACTTACCTTTAAGTTTGAAGGTGTACAGTCGATTAACCTGCAAGTTAGCGCGTGAAACCTGAAGGAAAAATTATGAGAATGGAGAAGTATTCAAGCATACTTTCAAAGATTTAGAGTAGTGGATTAGAATTGACAATTTGTATGAGAATACTACGAAGACGAAAAGAGAGCTCTAAAAGATTAAAAATGTTACCATAAAGAGTTAAACTATAAATTAGTGGAATTTTCTCCAAAATACTAATCATGTAAGTAAGTTGCATTCTTTTTTCACGATTTATGAATTAATTGGCAATTATTAAGAACAATTGAAATATTAGTTGAGCAATTAGGCTTAGAATGTAAAGTCGAAGATTCGGTTCTTGCAAATCTAACCTGATAAAAATAACACTGAAAAGCACCTTTACCATTAATTCTCAGTGCTAACTATATTGTGTCATCTAACTACCTTACTCTTTTGAATGGTTCAACTCTAGTATTTTCACGTTGATTAATTTCATTGAAATAAAATAGCTTGAAATTCACCTCGATCTTTTCTTTATCGCATAAGTTATCAAAAATAAACCCAGTATATCGCCAAAGCTATGATCATGTAATCCTGAGTTCCACGGACGTACTCTCTTACAGTAGTGGTGAATGTTTGCGTTACCTTAACTGTTTGAGTAAAAGTACCATGTTCAAACCATTCAGGATAATACGCATAAAGTTGCCAGCTTTTGGGGTCGAATTCGTTTTCAAAATCCACAATTCTAGCATAATTGTTCTCTACCAACCATTTATTGACGTTGAGCAAGTGAGTGGAATTAATCCTCACATATACCACTGCTACTATTCGATCGTATCTATCAGTTATGTAAACATCGTCAACATCCAAATAAACTGTTTTTTCGAATACCAGATCGTGAAGAGCTTGTTTAGCCTCAACGCCTCCAGCCTCGTTTAGTTCAGGTGCGTTGATGTCTGCCAATCTAACAGTTCCTACAGGGAAGGCTTTGAAAGTATCCCCGTCTATTACTCTTATTACTTTGGCTTTCGCATCTATTTCAAAGGAAGGAGCATTTGCGAATACCGATGATGAAATTAAAACCACGAGAAATAAAGCGATCTTTTCCACGATATTAGCTTCCAAATTTACGTTGAAAAATTTGATGTTCAATGATTATAAGTATTTTGTTTCAGAAGTCAGCTTAAGTTCTAAACAGATTATTAACTTAATATCAAGGCAATACTCGAAAACACGAACACGAAGATAATCCTTGGAAATGGGTTGGCTACTGAGAGAAATGCAATAATAAACAGCGTGCCCAAGATTTTTCACAGGATGATAGAATTATAGAAAGCCTTGATAAAGGGTGCAATAGTTAGTAGCAATTTTACAAAATTTGCCGTTTCTATCTTCCTCTTTGAGGTTATATTGGAGGATTACAAAACCCAAGAAAAAATATTTGTTGGATGAAAAATTGATACACTTGCCCGTCTTGCAGATTGTAACTCTGGCGCTAACCGAGAACCTGTACTAAGGATTCATAGCTAATTGTTTTCAGAAATACTCTTGATAGAAGTATCAGAACAGTCAAGCAAGCGATAAGACTATTTCGTAGCAACTATAATAACTAGATCTTATAACAGAAGTTTTGAAACATGGAAAGTAAGCTTTGTATTTCATTCGTTGCCAGACCACACATCGTAAAAATAATCTTTATTGTGTTTGTAAATTAGTAGTGTTCTTTCCCACGGATTTTATCTTCACCTTTTTCAGGTGCTTTAGACAGCCGTATATTTTAACACCGCCAAAACTCAAGCTACGTGTTGTCACTCTGTTGCAGTTGAGATATTCACAGTATTTCATGCAATCAAGGAAGTTTTAAAAATAGGTAAGAAAAAGCTCTCTCTACTTTAGAAATTGCACGTGATGATTAAGTATTTAATCGATGTTTAGAAAATTGTGAAAAATTAGCTAAGTTGAAGCACGTGTTTTTTCAATAGCTTCTTTAACTTGAGCCCATTCAGTCTAGTTACGTATCATGAATTTTTGATTCCGTTTTCACTTTCCTTCTTTATTCAACCAAACACACATTGCTACCTGTTTTCTTCCAAACGAATCAACCAAAGCTATCGAGACCACTATTTGCTTGTTCTATACAACGTGATACTGCTAAGCACCTTCAGCTTCTCGGAGATAAGTAATTTTTCTTCTGGCATCTAGACACCTGTTAATAATTGATAGGATTAAGAAATTTAAAAAATATCGAAGGTTCAAGGTTTCTGTTGATTTACAAATCGTAAAAGATACTCGACTGTAGAGAATACAAGTTGAATACCAAAACGTACTTCATACTCAGAGGGGGCCTCTTTTCTCTTTTCA
>JBEPYP010000007.1:0-17212 GCA_041641355.1 Thermoproteota archaeon
GTATCGTTGTTCCCTGAAAGCGAGTTTGCTGTTTCCATGGGCATTATGAGCTCAGTATCGCTTTGTGTTTGACTCCTGAATATGCCTGCGATTCTAACCTTCATGTTCTTATCGCCTAAAGCTAGATATACGAAGTCACCAACGTTGATGGATAGCATCCTCGCAAGTATCTCGCCCGCATTTACCTCGATCAAGTTTTTAGCCGCAGTACCATTTAGGTAGGCCCTCTTAATTTTAAGGAAAATGCCAACATCGCTCACACCCCTTGCCTGGATTGTGTAGCTACTTGAGTTCGTCGTTATGTTAATCATAAGCATCTTCTGGGGGAGCACATAGTTAAAGTAGCTGAAGTTGCCGAGCTTATGGACCAATTCTATGCTTACTTTGCTATCTGTTATAGAATTTCCGCTCATGATTATGTATGTTCTACTCGGGTTTACGAGCCTTCCTAGGACATCGGCTTGAAGGTTAAGATGGTTTACCACGGCATTTACAGAGGCCAAAATAGCTATGAGCAGCGCTATGGCTAGGATTGAAGAGGTCGTCCCCCTCTTCCTGAACATAGCTCTTAAGATCAAAGTGTACATTTCTTTAAGATTTCGACTGCTTTATGGGATTGAGCTTGAATCATCACCTTAGCGTGTGCACGAGTTTTGGAAAAGCAACTAAAATTGACTGGGTTAGGTGATCTATATTTCCACTTTCACCATCAAAGACATAATCCGTTTAAGTAAGTAATTCCGAATACTGATAAACGAGTTTATGACATGTATAAGCTTGCTCCCTTTTCGTCAACCATCACGGGCGGAAAAGTTAGCAAAGGAAGCTTAACAGACTGTTCAAAGTTTTTCAACGCTACCCTCAGCGATGTCAATCTTATAGGCCTTAAAGAGTTTCATCACTTCCTCGTAGATTTTAAACTGTCTACTTAAGAGCCCGCCATCCACTTCTTTACTTCTCCTTTTCATCAGTTCGGCTTTTGATGCCGTTACATAGACCTTAATATCTGTCTTAGCCAGAGGACAATGATGAACTTTGCCTTATGCGGCATAGTATTTTAAAATTCATACTTTGGCTATGTTTCAATCGAACATTACGATCAAGTGCTCTCTTATTTCATTTAAGGCATTATATGATGCTATTCTCATGTGTCAGCTACGCAGGCGTACGCGTGACGATATGCTCGGTTTAAAAGCGTATACGTACTTACGTGCTAATGTGAATACCCTAAAACCATTTCTTAGTAAGTATCTAGAGACCTCATAAACCTCTGTTGGAGTGTGGTAGGCGGCTATTGCTAGGAATACGTCGTTCTCTCTCAGTAGCCTCTTGCCACCTTTGAGTATGTCCAACTCAGCGCCTTCTACATCTATCTTTATGAAGCTTACCCTGCTTATCTTAAGCTCATCCATCAACTGATCTAGGGTCTTAACCTCTACCTCTACTTCTACGTATCTATGTGGAGAAAGGATATCTGGCATTTCTTTCTTTATTGAGTGGTTGCTAGATTTATTGCTTAATACTGGATCATAGCAAGTACTGGATGCAACGTCCAATACTACTCCGTAAGCAAAATTTGAGGCAAACGTATATTGGGAAAGATACCCGTTGCTACATCGCTCTCACAATATCCCATTAGAATCACTTCTGGGAGTCTGGTACTTTGGGTTGAAATGTTTTCTTATAATTTTGCTCGCTAAAGCGCTAATCATCGACATCATGCTCTATGAAGTTCATTATTTGCTTATGCACTTCCTTAACCTTTAGCTTGCCGGTGTCTATATAGAGAAAACGTGAGGATAACTTTCTTGAAAGCGTAAGAAGTGTAGTCCGTTGCATGTTAAGGTAATCTCTAACTTCAATGGGGGTCCCTCTATTTCTCCAGCGAAGACTCAAAGCGTCATCTTCAGCATCTAAGAAAATCACCCATGGAGAGCCATGTAGCTGCATTAGTCGAAGCAGAAAACTAGTTGCAGATGAACACATAGTAGCGTTGAATACTTTAAAGATGAGGCTTGTGGAGGAGTATTTCTCATCCTTCATGGCTGGGAATCTGAGGAGGGAATTTGATATTCTAAGGTTGAGGATTGCAGGAACCATTACAGGGAATTTATCCAATTTCGATGAGGCCGTAGTCCTAGGGACCTCGAAGTTTTGCGACAACTATGCTTCAGACGGAGGAGATAGGGTTGTAATAAGGGATCCTGTGGAGAGCAGGAAGGATCCTGAAACAACTCTCCTACTACAGATTTTGGATCATCACCAAGCTTTTCATTCATAGCTTAAACCTGGCGACTTTACCTTCTTTATATTCCTTATCTAGCTTGTTAACTTATGGATGCATTGGCCTTCTTTTCAGAATGGTAGCCGTTCAAGTTTTTCTTTCAGCTATAAGATTCTGAAAGTAATTTGATTCCAGAAATCTGTACTAGTCAAATTTTCGTTAGCGAGGCTCACATAAATCATGCTTTAGTAAACACCACATTATCCTCGAGCTTTTTCGTAGGCTTGAAGGAATACTTAGTAAGGATCCTAGAAGCATGATAGAAAGATGATTGGTATGTTGCTTCTACAACTACGACCTTAGTTCTTCTCAGAACTTCTCTTGCTCCTTTTAACACCAGCGGTTCAGCACCTTCAACATCAATCTTAATTACATCAATATTCTTCATTCGCTAAGATAGAGTCTAATGTCGTTACATCTACTTCGATAGCTAGCGGCGTTTGTTGCATTTCTATATGTGAGCGTAACAATGAGTGTCGACCATGATAGTCAGATATATAAAATTTAGCTTTGCCTAAATATGAGCTTACGGCTGTATGAAACGCTCTTACATTATTACACCTCTGGTTAAGTTTTACGTTAAGTTTAAGTAGATAAAAATTACGTGGGTGTGGCTCAAACGCGTATACACGAGATGTTTTCGCAGCTCTAATTGCATATCCGCCTATGTTAGCACCTACATCGACGAAGACTCCTCCTTCTGCAAGACTTTTCAAAATGAATGCAAGAGTTTTTGGTTCACCGCACATGGATGAATATAAAAATCCTCAAGATCTATAACAGCAAAGCGTGTACCATCGTTAAATTGAACCACGATCGGTTTCCTATCGAGTAAGCGGCTAAGTGTGTATTTATTGAGAGGTAAGCCACATTCATGCATTAAGATTCGTAAAATCGAATAGTCTGGAAAATTCTTCGGAGTAGGTTTGTATAGGAAGTAGCGCGTATAACCCAGTATTTTTTTAAAACGCATTTTCAACATAGCACTCATTATATTTCTTAGCGCTATAAGGGTGCTGATTTTATAAGCCATATTGCTCGCGTCTATCAACTATTATCAACTATACGTCTTAGCTCTGTCAAGAATGGACCTTTCACAGCATCCCAGGTTCTCTTCGTTAGTACAAATTCTCTGCAACGTTTTGAATAGTAATAATAGTAATGCTCTATATTGTTGATATACTCTGCAATCTTCTCAGCTAGCTTTCCAAACGAGCAAGCCAGTATCAAATCTTCTTCATTATAGTCCTGTCTATCCCAGTACCTCTTGTGTGTCAACTTAGCAACTGGTGTCCCCATAGCCATGGCTTCGAGGGCTACTTGCCCCAGCTCTTCATCAATACACCTCTCTATGTAGAGATCCGATGATGCTAAAAGTGATAAGAACTCATGACGTGGCATAACTCTTATAATTTTGACCGGGCCAAAAGATGAGATTCGTCCTTTTGGGCTAACTATAATAAACTCGAACTTCCGCTTAACTATATGTTCCAGGACTTGTGCCAAGCCAACTAAATGTCTCACATTAAGGAGTCTGGGGGAATCCGCATAAGAAGTATAAGTGATTATGCGAATTGTACTACTTTTTTTAACATCGTATGTTGTTTTCAAGAGTTTTAGTTCTTTAGCGAATATCCATTGGGGCAATAAAACAAAGCGATCTGAAATCTTATTGGCTTCGCAAACCGTTAGACTAGGACAAATATATAAGTCTATAATATTAAGGGAAGCAGCAGTCTTGAGCATTGTTACAGGGATTACTGCACCTATTTTATCCCTAAGCCTTGCTCCGTGTAGCATTACGTGAAATACCTCATGGTAAACGTGACCATGTAAAAACAAAGCTATTGGAACCCCTGATAACCTAGCTAATATATGACTTGGCCATGGGATGCTTCCAATGTATAAAGCAAGATCGTGATCCATCAAATGCTTAGCCTTTAGAATGTCAGAGTGAATAGCCGAGAGTAGAGGGAATTTTCCCTCGTCGAGCCTAATTACATCGACGTGAATCCCCTCACCAACAAGACCTCTATGTAGGTTATGGAAAACAGTAGCAACACCACCAGTAATGCCACTAGGCGCTATAAGGGCTATCCTCATGGACTTGCTAAACTCATTAGGTTTTCAAGGCGATGGTTAATCTCTTTAACTGCACTGTCAGATGTATCAATGTAAATGAGACGGTGCGATAGAAGTTTGGTAAGTGGAAGAAGTAGCTTCCGTTGCATGGAGATGTATTCAGTTTTCTCATCAAGCGTGCCTCTTGCTTTCCATCGCTTCCTTAATATGGTATTATTCGCATCAAGAAATACGGAGGTAAACGGCATAAGTACAGCCAGTCTATAAATATAAGCGATGGTTGTCATGACATCCTTTAGAGGGCAACTATTAATCCTTGCAATATGAATGTAGTCAGCTGCTACAGCGGGGAGGTATTCTTCTATAAGCACAATGTGCCCTGTTTTGAAAGGAAGCCATATTGAGATTAAAAACTTTAAAGACACAGCAAGTATGTCCAAAACAATCCATAGCTTAAACAAGAACTTATTTCTGAAAATCGGACAACCCATCAATGCTATCTTATACAATGGGTACGCCCATAGATTGCCAACTTTAAGCCATGTTACCTTGACTTTAAATCCTTTTGATCTGAGATGCTCGGCTAAAAGTCTCATCTGAGTTGATTTACCGCTTCCCACGGTTCCCACGAACACTATTACAGAGGGCACTTTCATCTATTGAACCTGCTGATGATAAAACTGTATTCTTCCTTTAGAAATATCTCTTAGGCATTTTTCAGTATTAAAAAGCAGATCCAGTTTCTTAACACAGTCGATGTGTATAAAGTTCAAAAGAGCTGTAGTTCTTCCCCATAGTTAACCTGTTATTAGCCGTATCTAATCTTATCTCATAGAACTCCATGACCTTAACGCCTACTATTAGCTCTTCAGCAAGATCCTCCACTACGTAGGCTACGTAATCCATAAGTGAACCCTCAAGCGTGGTGGATATTAATATGCAGCCTGAAACTGTTAACTTAGTCTTTCCATCGGCTAAAGTAACCTCTCTAACGCTTGTAGAAAGTATTTCGCCCATCTTCTCCGCTAAACCCCTTCTCATAATGGTAAAAGATGCACATGCGTCGAATGAAGCCTTGGCATGTATTCGTAAGGCAGACAACCGAAGCTTAAACCTCTCAAGTTTTTAGCCGTTCTTTTCCTCAATGATGTTACCTTTTAAGGATGTGAGGCTCTCTAATAAAGACGAATAGTCGAGTTCTGGATGCTTCGCATTCTGGAGGTGTTGAAAAGTGAGCTCTAGTGAGCTTGAGATTTGGGGAGATTTGAGTAAGGTTAAACGCGCATGCATCTTTTGTTCGTGTCTGAACGGCGTTACACTTTAAGCAGAATTTGTTTAAACACGTTACAACATTATAGTAGCCGCAATATTGGCTTCTTTTACAAAAATTGTTTCATTTTAAGCTTTCCAGCGTGCTCAAGCACTACCTCTCTCTGAGACTTTTCGGAATGACTTGCTAAGTCATTTACCCTACGTACACCGCAACATTCGGCTTTAACTATCTGTAAATGACATACAGAGGAGAGTGCAACCTTTTCCTACACATCCTTTCTGTTAGCAGCTTTGAAGAGCCAGCTCGTTATGAATTTTTTTAAGCCTTCTTCCAGCGTTACTCTGGGCTTAAAGTCAAATACTTTAACTGCCTTAGATACGTCGGCTTCGCTATGTCTCACATCTCCCGGTCTTGGTTCTAAATGTATGGGTTTCAAGTGGGATCTCCCCATGATTTTAATTATGAGGTTGGCTAGCCGGTTTATCGATACAGAGCTCCCAGTTCCAACGTTAAAACATCCAACCGCATCGTATTCCAATGCTCTAACGATGAACTCTACGGCGTCGTCGATGTATATGAAGTCCCTAGTTTGCTCTCCGTCTCCAAATATGATCGGCGGTAGACCCTTACCAACTCTCTTTACGAATTCGATTATCACACTTGAATACTTGCACGTGTCCTGTCTAGGGCCATAGACGTTAAACAGCCTAAGCACTGTTGTTTTTAACCCGTATGATGCTGAGAAAGCCATGCAGTAGCTTTCAGCAGACAGCTTGCTTGCAGCATAAGGTGAGAGGGGGTTTAGCGGGTGCTCTTCCTTTATCGGTAGCCTGACTGGGTTCCCGTAGACGGCACAAGTAGAGGTGAAGATGAATTTCTTCACGCCCTGCTCTACCGAGCAACGTAGGAGGTTTAGGGTTCCAGTTGAGTTGACCTCGTGGTAAATAAGCGGATTCTTTACTGATTCTTCAACGTCTATCAAGGCTGCTATATGAATTACAGCATCCACTCCAAGAACAGCTCTCCTAACTTGCTCGACATCTCTTACGTCTCCGTACATGAAATCTACGTCGCCCATAACTCCTGCTAGATTCTCCCTTCTACCTGAGCTGAGGTTGTCCAGAACTCTTATCTCATATCCCAGTTTATGAAGCCTCTCCACGAGATGGCTTCCTATAAAGCCAGCTCCTCCAGTCACAAGTACCCTCATTTAGATCATTCCAACATCTTCATACACTACTCAGCATGCTCTCCCTCTAGTGCGGGAATTCTTGAAGTTATCCAGAAGCATTTCTTAATATTCCATAGACGATTTTACACCTATTCGAGCGATAAGAACCTCATTCGTAAGTCTATTAATGTTGTATCATTAAAAGAACGGCTATTTCGCTTCAGCCACAAGTTTGAACTTCAAGGCCCATGATCGGGCTAAGCTTTGCCATGAGTATTTTTCGGCTAACTCTCTAGCCTCCCTGACAAGTTCATAGTATTTATCTTCATTCTTTTCCCACATTTTATATACCATCATCACCTTGGCCAGAAACGCGGAGGCATTTAGTCCATCCACTACAAAGCTACTAAGGTATGATTTAGCTAAAACATCCCTAACAAATCCACTTACATTAAAAGCTACCGGTATAACCCCACTAGCTAAGGCTTCAAGAACCACGAGTCCATAAGACTCATATCTGCTCGGAAATAGCAGAAGGTGAGTTTTTGATAGGGTTTCCGCATAGTCTTTCTCCGACATATATGGTAGTATCTCAATGTTTTTTGCATTGGCGAACTGTTTGTAGAGGTGTTTCAAGAATCCATAGCTGACTATTTTGATGTTTATTCTCTTGATTCTCTTGAGTAAATAAGGTATTATTATGTTGCAAAGGATGTCAGTACCCTTATTCCATGATGCACGACTTGCATATATTACTGTAAATGTTTCATCCTTTTTTTGAGGCCTAAATAATTCGATATCTGTTCCAAGGGGGAGGTAAAAGCTTCTTGCCCTTATAGCTCTTGCAATATCAAAATCTGCCTTATTCAAAACGTGTAGTATTGAGGATCTGCTCATTACCTTTGCTTGAATAGGGATCAAAAAGTTATGTAAGAGGTGTGAGGGCCTACATGGATAATCTATTTTTAAAGGCGAGTGGAACGCATATATTAAAGGTCCCCTTTTGGGTGTTAAGTGCCTCTCAATAGCTGGAGGAACGACTCTTGCAAAGTAATATAAGTCATATTTAGTGTCTCCGTACGCTAAGAACTCCTTTAAAGAGCGCTTGGGATTGATATCCACAAATACGCCGTATGTTCTTAGCTTCTCTTTCAATTTTCTTGGACAGTAATTGGTAAGTAATTTTAGCATAATACTACACTAGGGACTCAATATGAAAAATGTAAATGAGGTCTTTTGACGCGGATTCAGGTATCGTTTCAATTTGGTAGTTAAGGCTTTTAAGGAAAGATAACACCTTGTTTGCGTTAGTATGCCAAACTTCAACTATAAGCTTTGGCTTATAGCTTTTAAAGTATTGGCCGCTCCTAAGAGAACCTCAAACTCTGCTCCTTCTACATCTATTTTCATAAGAGATATCCTGTAAATACCAAGTTCTTGAAACACATCATCTAGCTTTCCGCCCTTAACTTTGTACGCTTTCGCATCTTTTCTCTTCACACTTGCTGTAGCAGAAGTAGAAGCTGACAGCCAAAGCAACCGTTATCTTGCCACGTTGCAATATTCAAAGCTACTACATTTTTTAATCCGTTCAACTTCACACTCTTAGTTAGGCACTTGTAATTTTTGGGATGTGGTTCAATGGTGATGACCATGCCTTATCTTAAATGTTTAGCCATAGCAACGGTGTATAGCCCTATATGAGCTCCAACATCAACAAAGATGCTTTTTGGGTCGAGCGACTCTAAGAACCGCCAAACCCATGGCTCATGCCCCTCACCAAAGAAATAATGTGCCGTATCAGCATCGACCAAGCAGTATTTTTAACCCCTGTCTCAGGATCACCACCCCCTTAACTATGACGTTTGCAAATTTATGTGCCAGCACCTTAAAGTAAGGTACGCTAGTAGCCGACCATAATAACCAATAAATACATAGCCTAACTTTATCACAGATAGAGACCCCACTGAAACACCAGATAAATCTTCGCCGTAGGCGATGGATTAGCCGCATCATTTCAAGAATCCCCTCTTCACTCATCATTACTTTGGGCATTCCGTTAACGTAAACGGTATTTGCGGCTTCGAAGGGCTTTCTATAAAGGTATGCCCATCGGTTATATAATTTAGAGGCAATAAGTAGTAGAGCTGAAGGAATCTTGATGATGTATCAACATATATCACGGCGTTCTCTTGATATGATGCGATAAAATGATAACCTCTGTTATATAAAACAGTCATCTCTGAGGCATCTTTAGAGAGCAGCTCACGATTTTTACTTCTGATTAAAGCATCGCCTTCATCAACAACTACAATTTTAACCTCGTTTTGTTCGAAAGATTTACATTTATCACAAAATAGAGCGATGTTTAGCAATTCGTTTATGGAAGCTACAACTATGTATACCTTTATTTTGTTATGTTTTTATTCGAAGAATATAAATATTCTGGCTATAAATGTTCTGGTATAGGTATCAAATCCAATCGGTCGGTTCGTTACAACTGTTAGAATTGATAAACTAAAAATTAATGATTTTGAATGATGCTCTCTACTTCATCCTTTGAGAAAATTAGCAGTTTTCTTCAGATAGAGCAGATGATGAAGTTCTTCGTTATATCTAGTGATATAACCTTACTTTAAACCCATCCATGGAGAGGGGGTGTCAAGCTCTGAGTTCTTTAGATGCTATTACAACCTAAGGGTACCTAAAGTAGCCAGAATCTTCATACCTTTGTAAGTATTGAGCGTGTTCTGTTAAGCGGTTCTTCTTGCGGCGACCCGCCTTTCATTCACTATAGAATGTATTATAGAAGACAATTGTTTCTCGATGACGTCCAAGCTATATTTAGTGATAATAATTCTGCGTAGGTTTAAGCCAATATACTTGTACTTATCATAATGTTTAATCAAGTATCTAACTAAATAAATGTATTGCGATCTACTTGTAGCTAAAAATGTATTATACTCCTTTAACTCAGGTATTCCTTCTTGTATAAATCTAGTAGCCACAATAGGTTTGCCAACAGCCATGGCATCCAACACTTTTACGATTATTCCTGCAGTTTTCCAAAGAGGACATATAAAAATGTCAATTGCATGCAAAATCTCATATATGTTAGGGACAAAACCAAGGTATTTTACCTTACTATGAAGTTTGCCCTTAACTAAATACTGGATATCGGAAACAGGTGTTTTTCCACAAACATAAATTTCTACTTCTTTTATGTCTTCAAGTGCTGGAGCTAATTCATTATTAATGAATTGTAGAGCTTCAATATTCGGTTGATAACCTAGATTTCCGAAGAATAGGAGTACTCTCTTACCCTTGAAAAGTGATGAATATTTCGAGGAACCCTCTTTAGCCCTATCGACTTCTCTTAAATCTATAAAGCTTGGGAGAACTCGTATTTTATTAGAAGGAATGCCTTGGCTTATATAGATTTTTTTCTCAAATTCTGAAACAACCAGCAAGAGAGTGCTCAGCCTGGCTGAGATTATGTCTAAAATCGTTATGTAGAGCGTGTAGTAGAATGGCGCATTAAATCTTTTACACTGGAGATACTTATTTGAGTGGCTATCATAAATAATAGGTTTTCTGAAGATGCGGGATAATATCAAACCAACAAGAGCGTACTCAGGTTCTTCGCAGAAAAGAAGGTCTATGTTGTTCTGTATGCTTAGCCTGATTCCTTTTAAGACCAAGTATAATTTCTCCATAATCCATTCAAATATCCATAAAGCCTTTTTACTGTGCTGAGTTACTCTTAATCTGCGTTGAGGTCGTAACCCTACTAAATCATAGTGTTTCGATAAAACCTTAATCATTTGGGGGATCCTCTCACTTGTTTCACCCTCAGTAAATGGTATGAAGAGAATTTTAATGCGCATATCAGATTCTTCGCAAACAATTAGGTTCGCATGATTCTAAAGAGCTAGTTTGATACCTTAACGTGCCATACAGCGAAACTTTTCCGACAGTATCTTCTAACATGAAACTTTAAATCACGCTCAAGGAAAGACACCTAACATGAAATATATAATGTTTTTGAAATTTCTTGATACCATTCTTTACCCAGTGCTATTGTAGGATTTGTCTAAGAGCTTCCTCTAGACCTTTGACGGCATGATCGTATGTAAAAGCTTCTTCTATTATTTTTTTAGAAGCCATTCCATATTTATTCCTTAATTCTTCATCCTCGATCATTGTCTTAATGGATTTATATAACGCACTAACATCTTTCTCAGGAATGATGTACCCGTTAACTCCATGCTTAACTACGTCTGGAGCCGAGCCAACAGCTGTGGTGACAACAACAGGCTTACCTACTGACATAGCTTCCACGACGCCTAATGGCCACTCTTCAGGAAGCTGTAGCGTAATTGAGGGGTAAACGTAAATATCTGCGAGTAGGAAGTAAGCTGGCTTAACTTCTTCATTTACAGGTCCGGTGAACAACACGGCGCTATTAAGACCCAACTGACTGCATAGAGCTTCTAAATTGCGCCTTTCAGGCCCTTCCCCAGCTATGACTAGAACAACGTTCTTGAACTCTTCATAAAGCTGTGCAAATGCCTTAATTAAGTATTCAATGCCCTTCTTTCTTATCAACCTACCGAGATACAAAATAACGATTCGATTGCCCAGTTTTTTCTTCATTTCTTGAGCTAGAATTATATGATTGGAGTTAACTTCGAGAACGCTAGCATAAAAAGGCACTAGCTTTAACTTCTCAGGCGGAATCCTTACAGATTCCCAGTACTTCTTAGCTCTTATTCCAGGAAGCAAAACCATTTTTGCATGACTGACCATAAATTTGTTTATGGGCCAAGTTAATTTGGAAATGATAGTGTTGGGCCAATACCAATGCGTCTCCATGATTACGATTGGAATGCCTAAAAACTTTGCTATGATAAATGCAGGTACAGATTCTAAGGTGGGAATACCAGTAGTAATAATCACGTCGAATTGACCTTTTAGTATAGTGCGTGCAAGACTTATAAATATTTTGACACCGTCCCGTAAGTAGACTAATTTAACAGAAATAGGCATATGAAGATACTTTATCCACCTAAATGTTTGCAGATTATGGATCTGAGATAATTTCTGCCATAAAGGGCTGGTTTTTCCCTTTTTGGCAACATGATATCCACTTGTAATACGAGTTATAGGCCCTCCTATGAGTAATATGTTTAGTTTCTTTTTCATTGCCCGAGCGATAATAGCGTACGCGCTAGAGGATCTAATAACCCACCTAAAGCGGATAAGACGAATATCGCCAAAAGTGACACCACGCGCCACTTTTTCCTCTCTTGGAATAATACGTTAGCAATAACCCAAGTTGCCACTACTGTTGCTAGAGCGTATCCAGGCAGTGAAAAATATCTAGATATGCTGAAAAATGCAATTCCCCATACATCAAACCGTTGTCTAAGTGTTCCTAGAAAGATTAAGATCAAGGCGGTTATAGCAACCGACCCTAGTTTACTGTTGAATTCCTTGCGCTTAAATATCGCATAAATCTGAAGCATGACACACCCTATGGTCGCACCTATTACTAATGCGGGACCTAAAGCGTTCAGGGGATATAGAATCCCTCTTGATAAGCCAGCAGTTAAAGATGCTTCTCCTCTTAACGCTTCTTCCTGTAACGTTAGAAGAAACATAACAATTTTTTGGAGATAATCAACCACAGGTATAATTGCAATTGTGTTAAAAACATAAAATGCATATATAAGAGTGGGCATATGCAAGGCATAAGACTTCACTCGCGAATTCAAATCTGGAGATACATGTTCTGTAGAAAAAAGCTTCGAAAATAGTTGTATTAACATCAAATTTACCAGAATAAATATAAAAACGGGTATAGTTGTGACATGCACCAATCCAACTACTGTTAATAAGATAAACGTAAGAATTGTACTACGACCGGCTTGTATTTGTAGGAAAAATAATAGTAAAATAATGGAAAGTCCAATTGTTTGAGGCAGCACCGTCTCAAAATATCCATATAAGTACGGATTAGCATAGGCAGCGATTATTATCCCCAAAGGGAAATATCGTAATAGTATTGAATTAGAAACTTTATTTAAAACTAAACAAACTGAAAACCAAAACAATGCTTGAATGACTACATTCAAAATATGGACAGAATATAGTATAGGCAAGCCAGACACCTCAGTCAACGTAGAAATCAGTAATGTGAATATTGGGAAGGTGGCATAATAGAGATTTTCTTTCATAATGTTTAACTCTGGTATATGGCCTTGGAAGATGGTCTCTTTTACGTCATGCATGTATGCAAATATATCAGGACTAAAAAAGTTCTCGGGGTTTAATGCTGAATATGTTATGCGAGGTAAAATTAGGAGTACCAATGCTATAAGGAAGAATCGCATCGCAAAGTGTTGTATAATATGAGGGCCACTAAAGGGCGCAACATTGCGAAGTCTAAAAAAGAAGAAAATACCGTAACAAATCGAAAAAATCAAAACAAGGAGGGAATAACCTGTCAACATATGTGATGCTTCTCCTTAAAAAAGAGCCAACGCACTTTCATAATTTGTACCGACAATATTGTCAAATATGTGTGAATCAGGGTATTATTATTCTCCATTTTTAGGTGTCTTTGAATCCTACTTACGATGTAACTTTAGTCAAAACATTTATGAAAGATTTTATTACTCTTTCGTTATCAAACCTCTGTAAAATGAATTTCCTATTCTTGATGCCGATTTCGTTAGCTTCTTCTAGTTTAATCATAAGGAAATCAGTAAGTCCTTCTGTAATCTCTTCACTATTTCCTGGAGTGATCAACTTTACTCCTGAATCCCATTCTCCTACAACTTCTGGAATTCCTCCTATCTTCGATGCGATGACTAGCTTACCGTACAGCATGGATTCTAACAGAGTAAATGGAAGTGGTTCAGGGCACAATGAAGGAATTACAACAACCGACAATTTTCTCATGAAGTTCTCAAGGTTAACTTTCGGCAAGAAATTTACCGAGATTCCATTGCCAATTTTTACAGTCTTATGCTTCTCCGTTATCATTGCCATATATGCTTCGACGTCGCTTTGTCTAAGATATTTCAATGCCCGCAATAAGACGTGGAAACCTTTAACAAAACTTCTCCCACCGAAGTAACCTATGCCTTTACTCTTAGCTTCGACAAATGGTATGTCTGGGATTGGATTATATATCACATAGCTCTTCTCCTTAATATGCGGAGCCTTTTGAAGTACCAAATTCATTTGAGCATTGCTAACGAAAATTAACGCATCCGCAAGCATACCTAATCTATTGTAATTTTTGCCGAGAACCTCATTCATCAATGTTGAGGCGATAACTGAGAGGATTTTCCTTCTCTTTTCAATAATCTCGTGGAGTATATAAGACTTGAATGATGAAGGTCCTACTCTTTGATTAACAAAGTTGTACATGAGCGATGTTGGGCAAACTATTGAGTAGTTATGTAAGTGAACCACGACAGGTTTCTTATGAATTTTTGCGATCGGTATCGCACTGTACCAACCGCCTGGTATATAAATAATGTCACTTTTTGAAATTAGCTTGTTCACGAAGTTACTTGTTAACAAGTTTATGTTAGCCAAAGTGTCATATCTGCTTCCGAGAACTATTTTCATGGGGACCCTAAATATCGTTATTCTATCACTAAGCAACTCTACTGTAGGTTCATTTGGAAACTGTCTAGTAACTATTTTTATTTCAAAACCTTCTTTAGCCAACAATTTTGAGTATAACCATGTCGCTAACTCAGCCCCGCCACCATGCGGGTAGAATAGTTCTGAGAAAATAAGTACCTTCATCTATGTAGCCTTAGCAATTGTCGTATAGTTTTTTGTACGTCTTCAACTGTAGTTGTGCTCGTATCTATCGTTATAACCGGCAACCCTAACCACCTCATAAGAGCGTCATACGCCTTCTTGTAATACTCAATCAGTTGTGCTGTTAGAGGTTCATCCCTCTTCCTTTGGAGTATAACAGATGTGTCTGCATTTAGGTAGATGAGAAGACTGCCTTTTGGTATCAACTTGACTAGTGACCTGGCACATGTAGTTGATATTAGCTTTGGCTCGTTCAGGAAATATGAAAGAGCTACCAATGTATCTAATACGTATCTATCGCAAATCACTATATAACCCAGTAACGACGGTAGAAATACCCGATAGATTATAGCAGGGAGCAAACTTATAAGTTCGAGGATCTTCCATGGTGTCTTAATTCTCTGTTTGAGTTCACTGCTGAAACCATAATAGCTTATAGCTTGTCCATTAGGATTTTTATGTGCACTTATTAAATTCAAAAGCAAATGTGAGAAAGTGTGGTGTTGCTTGATGCTTGTCCTCCAAGCTCTATATCCTTTCTTTCTTAAATATATCCAGACCAACTCAGCATGCGTAGTTTTCCCAGTTCCGTCTGGACCAAAAAAGTATATCATCTTATAACGTAAACCTTTCAATGGAAATGTTCCCTGATGTAGTTTATGAATATACCGATGCCTTTTGAAGAAGGTTGCTTAAGTAGTTGAAGCAGGATGCCTATATTTCTATTTCGACTTATCTCCGACATCACTCTCGATGCATAAGCCCATGTTATTACAGGAGTTGGATAAGGATATGGCAATCTAAGGTTCCTACAGAGGTTCGTAAGGACGATGGGCGCATCTTTTCTTTCATATCGAAGTTGCAACTTTGCATTGGATCCAAACAATTCGCGTACTAAGGAATATACAACGCTCAGGTAGAACCTAAGATGCATGAGAAAATTCTCTTCAATAGCGATTTTTTCTATAACCGCCAATTTTCTATTCATTATAGCGTTAATCCCAAGATAGAATCCGGCAATAGACAAATTGAAGTCCTTAAGTAGCGAATAGGCGGCTTCTCTGACGACTTCGTAATCCTCTGAAAGTTTAGGCACTTTATATCCATCGCCGAGATCGATTAGCTCGTAAGCATGTTTTCGCCACAAATTTTCAACTTTAAACAAATCTAAATAACCTACTGCGAGGCGTTTATGAATGTCCAAGTCTACGTATGTATTTTTTTCGATTTTTCTCAAGACGACTTCAGGGGTACCAACCTTAATTACGAAGTAACCTTTCCTTTCTAGTATATTGATTAAAGAGTTAAGAGTTTCTTCTTTCTGTAGTAACACATCTACATCGTCGGGAATGTAGTCGAAGGGTTTAAACGTCTTAAAGAACATAAGTTCTATATCATGTTTCTCGCGGATGTCCAAAAGCAACTTTATTGCCTCAAACTGTGCCTTTCTTCTTCTCTCGAATTTACTTATTAAGGCGTCAGCTTCTTTAGGCAGTTGAAATCCATGCCTCAAACACCCCTTATAGAACAGAGGGAATACCTTATTCTTGACCGCGTAGTTTATACTGTACCGTAATAAACTTTCTGAAGGTTGTTGGAAATTATCAGGAAGAGGAAAATAGGGGTTTGCTATTTTCGCTACAAAATTCCAAATCTCCAAATTTTTCACTTTATCTTGCTTTACTCTTTGGCCAATTTCCGCTTCACTAATAAGGGCAGGTAGATAATTGCTCCGACGAGTAGTCCTAGCAGAACCAGCACATTCTCAACTATAATGCGCAATCTATTACTTATAGGGTGAATGTAGTTGCTCCGAAAGTTCCGTGTATTGATATCGTCAACATTACTTCTACCATGGAGATATATGATTTTGGTGAGGTACATGCCCTTTCTCAGCCCCCTTGATAGCGTCTTTTTCCACGTCTGCGCTGGGACGTGAACAACGGGAAAAGCATTAACAAATCCTATTTCAACTCCCATCTTTCTTAGACGGGCAAACAGTTCTGTGTCTTCACAAACTCGAAAACTTTCATCAAATCTTACCCGCTTAAAGATAGATGCGTCACACACTAGATTGCAAAGGTTTAAGTCTGTTGGATTAATTTCTAAACCCTTCAAGACCGCATTTTTCCTCGAATTTTCTATAATTTCCTCTAACCATCGATCGTTTAACGGAAACGCATCAGACTCTATAAAGACCAGAATATCGCCTTTTGCCCTTGAAATAGCATCATTCCATGCCTCAGGAATTGTGCCTTTAGTTGAAGTTACTAATTCATAATCTTTAAATGTTTGATTTGCAAGCGCTTTACGCAATTTTTCAAACTCCTCTTCTCTCTTTGCTATTGAGATCACACTAATTTTTGGCATATTTAACCCTTAAGATCCCACGGTGGCAACCGCCCTATATTAATCTTAAGCCGGTTGATCTGCACTACGTTTAACAATTTGACGGAAACTTCGCGATCAGGTATCCCACACATAAAGCATTTATCGTAAAAAACTTTAAAAACTTTATAAACTTTATGTAACTTATGATTCTTTAAAACATCTAAGG
>JBEPYP010000008.1:0-16204 GCA_041641355.1 Thermoproteota archaeon
CTCATATTCATAGCCTTTGATATCAGCCATAGAATCCTTAATCTCTTTGACCAGCGTCTTGGCTTCCTCATCGCTCAAAGATCTACCAACCCTCCTATCTACTAGCAAATCTCCTTCAAGCGTTGCGAAGTTACCTCTCAAAGCAAGATCGCCGTTTCTGAGATTTATTCCTGCACCTATTGCTTCTAAGACCCCTCTAGCAATCTTAAGTTCCTTAACGTCGAACCCTAACATAGATAAGGTAGCTGAATCACTTTCTGGAGCGATTCCTTTTGCTACTGGATAAACAATACCTGCTTTAGACCTCGCAGCCAATTTTGAGAGGTTCTCAGTTCTTGCTAATCCTAAAGAGGTAGTTTCAGTTAATGAATCAGCAGCGCCATCAAGAATTACGTATAATAACTTCTCAGGCATACCTTTTTCCTTTTTTCTTCAAAACTTATAAAGTTATCTTAAGTTAAAACTAAGATGAAACAAAGTAGTATAAATAAGATAATTTTACCCCGTTACGTATTCTCAGGCTCACGTACCATAAAAGAGCTCTCTAATGTACTTGATTATTTAGGCATAATTAAGGGTACTTTATTAGTAGTCTCAGGCTCGTCAAGAACTAAGGAAATAAGCTTAGATATAGTAAAGCCGATAATAGAGAGAGAAGGAATGATCAGCGAACAGATGGAAATAAATTCCGTGAATAAATTCCTAGACGAATTACCAGAATACCTGCATAAGGTAAAGGATTTAGACGTTAAGATGATCATAGGAGTAGGAGGAGGAAAAATAATTGATGCTACCAAAATTATAGCACTGATTACAAACAAAAGATTCATAAGTATACCTACGAATGCATCTCATGACGGTTTATCATCCCCAGTAATATCATTCCTCCTCGCTCTTCATTTAGAAAGTAAGTATAATATCAAACCTATCATGAAGGCACCGGTAGCTATCATCGCAGATATAGAACTCATAATGAAAAGTCCTCCTAAAAGCTTGATCGCTGGAGTAGGAGATTTAATAGCCAAAAAGACAGCGGTGAAAGATTGGCAACTAGCCAACATGCTAAAAGGTGAAGAGTACAGCGAATATGCATCATCGATGGCCTTAATGAGTACCAAGCTAATAGAGAAAAATATAGACACCATTGCAAAATTCGATGAAAAAGCTTTTTCCATCGTTTTGAAAGCGTTAATAGGAAGTGGAATAGCTATAAGCGTGGCTGGAAGCTCGAGACCTGCAAGCGGTTCAGAACATTTATTCAGTCATGCCTTAGACATACTAGCAGAAAAAGAAGGATTCATGAACGAAATGCATGGGATACAATGCGGTCTTGGCACTATAATAATGAGTCAACTTCATGGGATGAACTACAGAAAAATAAGGGATATACTCAAAAAAGTAAAGGCACCTACCACTGCAAAAGAAATAAATATAGATAAAAAATTTTTAATTAAAGCTTTAATGATGAGCAATAAAATAAGAAAAGATAGATATACTATATTGGGAGATATAGATATAACTTATAATACTGCTGAAAAGCTTCTTAAGAGGGTGGAAATAATTTAAATCTTAAAGGTAATAATCTTAAAAGGATTAAAATAAATGCTAAAATTTCTAATAAATTGAATTTTGATATTCCTTTTTTTCTATTTATAAATTTTATTGGAACTTCTACTATTTTATATTTTAACTTATATATATAAAATAATGTTTCTATTTGAAAACTGAATCCTTTGCTTTTTATATTTTTTTCTATTTTTTTAATTATTTCTGTTCTGTAAATCCTATACCCTGAAGTGGCGTCTGAAAGGTTAATTCCTAAAATTATTTTAACAAGAAGATTAGCGACCAGATGTGTTATCGTTCTATATAGATTCCATCCTACTATTTGAGAACCTTCTAAATGCCTACTTCCTATTACTAAGTCTGCATTTTTTATTTTTGATATGAACTTATACAAATCTGAAGGGTCATGACTAAGATCTGCATCCATGGTAACGATAAAATCACAAGAAGCCTTCTTAATACCTTCTTTATAAGCAGTTCCTATTCCTAGTTTTGCGCTTCTTTCTATTAATTTAATCTTCGGATTATTTTTCTTTAGTTCTTTTATAAATTCTCTAGTGCCGTCTACGCTACCATCATCTATAACGATTATTTCCTCTACAAAAGGAAGTTCGAGTAGTTTAGGTAAAAGCAAGGAAACATTTTCTCTTTCATTATAAGTAGGTATTAAGACAGAAACCCCTTCCTTCACTGCAGATGAGGCTTCATATACATATTAATGTATAGATCAGGTGATGGATACTGTGAAAGGGTTTTCATTCTTGGATAAGGCACTATAGCGGTTGATTTTGGTCTTATGAAATCATAAAGAAATTTATATAATTTATGGCTAATTGGAGAAGGAAGCATAAATAAAAGATTCTCTAGGTCATTATCATTGAGTAATTTATATTTTCGCAAAATATAAAGGTATACTAAAAAAGAAAAAATCAACAAAATTATAATCATAAATAAATTTGTATAAATTTTATACAAACTAATTAAAAATAAAGGAGAGAAAATTATTAAAGAAATAATACTTGTTTTTAAATAAAAGCTAAGACTATATCTCATTTTTTCTTTCAAAAAGAACCAATATGAAATGATAATGAAGCTAATTAAAAACAAAGCAGCCCTACCTAAGGCAGCACCGTTTATATTCAAATAAGCATAGAAAATTTGTGTTAATACAGCACCTATCATTAC
Organism: Thermoproteota archaeon; assembly: GCA_041641355.1. GTDB lineage: Archaea > Thermoproteota > Thermoprotei > Gearchaeales > Gearchaeaceae > DSFO01. The sequence goes on from JBEPYP010000008.1 coordinate 2,752, forward strand.
CGCTACAATATTTGCTAACATAATTATGCTCGCTTTATTCAAAGCCAACAATGCTGATGTCAGAGAAGCTATCGGGAAAGTCAAACCTATCGTTAAAGTTACTAGGAAAAATACAAACCATCCTTCCACATATTTTGGTCCTGCGAAAATATACATTACAGGTTCTGCTAGCATAGCAATACCTACTATAAAAGGTACTATGATCGTGCAGATGATTCTGATCGTTGAATCTACAATTAAAGAAAATCTAGATTTACTTTCAGAAAGTATCGAAGAAAAATAAGGCAATAGGGCATTAGAAATCAATTGAGGAAGATTGATCAGAATCAAGCTAGCTGTTATAGCTGCACCATACACTGCGAAATTCGCTAGACCTCCATTATAAAGAACTAAATATCTATCAATATATAGATATATGTAACTCAGAACCATTGAAAGATATAAATAAAATGAAAATTTTATTGAATTTTTAGTAATTTCCATCATTTCGCTTAGTTTTGCATAATTCCCCTTTAAAATTCTTATTGAAAACAACGTCATCATAGCAAGCCCTAATAAGTCTCCTATAATCCAAATCTTTAAAATAGTAATTACATCAGCCCCCAGGAATATCGCTATTGAAGATATTAAAAAACGGCTACCGCTAGCGGTTGAGAATGATAAAACAGCTTTCTTGTATTCAAAATAACCTAATAATACACCATAGAAAAAGAACATAAGAGTATTTATTGCGCCATCGACACTTATCAAGAAAGCATAATAACTGGCTACATTCAAAGGTAAAAATATAGTATATGTTATGACATACCCTAGCCCTACAGCACATAAGGATGAAAAGATGCCTAATAATATTATAATCCTCGCGAAAGCGTTGGCTTGATCCCTTTTACCTTCACCTAAAAGTTCTGCACAAAACTTAGAAGCTGTATAATTGAAAGCAAAGGAGAATAATGTAGTTAGTCCGTTTATTATTACGCTGGCAAATAAAAGTAAGCCCATGTCATATTTTGAAAATAACCTCGCGGCTATAGAAAAATAGATTAACCCCGTTAAATTAAGTATTGCAAATTGAAGAATAACTAAAGAAGAACCTTTTAGGACTTTAGATAAATCCTTGTTTGAATCTAATGAATACACCTCAAGGAAAGTTATTCCTTCGTCTTTTTAAATATAATTTTTTTACAATAGAAGGACACAATTAGAGGGTCAAACCCTCTTAGATAATTGTATCATTGCTGAGGATAATCTATAAAGAAAGTTAGAAGGCTTAGAAACCACTTTGATCTTACCTTTTCTCATACTCTTAAGCAAACCTTCTTCATTAAAAGAATCAACAAAAAAGAAATTCAAGCCATTGCCTATCTCTTTTAATAGATGCGCATCACTTCCAGCTGTGATAGGCTTGCCCAATTCTCTTGCAAGTTTTAAAGCTTTTTCGTTTAAGAAGCGTGGAGTCCTAGAATTATGAGCTTCTATCAAATCTACAGATCTAAGCAAATCTGCAACTAGATGATGTCTAACATATGGATGGGGTAAGATGATTAAGCAACCAGAGGATCTAGCTATGTCGATGACTTCATGGAAGTCTTTACTCTTGATTTCCTCGTTTAAACCTAGTATGATCAAATCACCAAAATTAGTCCTTAGCTCAATGCCTTTAACTACCAAGATATTAGGAAAATCCCTAGCGACTTTAGCTAGCTCTAGAGAACCCTTAATCGTATTATGGTCTGTTATCGATAACGCATTAATACCTTTCTTCAAGGCTACCTTTATTACATCGATAGGCCTGTTTAACGAATCATAAGAATGATAAGAATGAATGTGATAATCAAAAACTACTAGCATAATTAAAAATTAAAATGAGATTGATTTATAGTTAGTCTATGAAGCTTTTCGAGTATGAGGCTAAAAAGATACTTGAACAGTTTGGAATAAGGACACCTAAATGGATATTAGCTAGAAACCTCGAAGAAGCGAAAGAAGCAGCTTCTAAAATAGGTTATCCTGTGGTGATAAAAGCACAAGTACTGGTAGGAGGTAGAGGTAAGGCAGGAGGTATTCAATTCGCAAAAGAAGAAAAAGAGCTCGAAGATAAATTTAATAAGATTTTAAACATGGAGATAAAAGGTAGCAAAGTAGAAAGTGTTATTATTTCTGAAATGGTGAACATAAAGAGAGAGATGTATCTTTCGCTGATAGTAGATAGATCTGCTAGGACATCGCTTTTACTTGCTTCAAGAGAAGGAGGAATTGAGATAGAAGAAATAGCAAAAGCTGATCCCTCAAAAATCCTAAGATTGAAGATCGATCCTTTGTTAGGCATAAAGGAATTTCATCTAAGAAAAATCGGGGATTTCTTTGAAAATGATGAAATAAAAAGTTGGGCGGTGAAATTGTATGAAATTTTTAAAAAATACGATTGCGAACTGGTGGAGATAAATCCTTTAGCCATGAATAATGAAGATGAACTAACAGCTATAGACGCTAAGATCATAATAGATGATTCTGCATTATACAGGCAAAAAGAATTCCAAGCCAGGGCTGAAAAAGAAATGAATGAATTCGAAAAAATGGCAGTTGAGAAAGGGTTCAATTACGTAGAACATGATGGAGATATAGGTATAATAAGCAATGGGGCTGGACTTACTATGGCAACAATGGACATGGTTCAATTATACGGAGGTAGACCTGCTAACTTCTTAGACATAGGAGGTGGAGCAAGCGCTGATATAGTTTATAATGCGCTCCTTCTTCAATTGAAACATCCAAGGACAAAGGGCATATTAATCAATATACTAGGGGGGATAACGCGTTGTGATGAGGTAGCCTTAGGTATCATAAAAGCCTTGAAAGAAAGTAAAGTTTCTAAGAAATTAAGCATAAGAATGATGGGTACCAACGAGGAAATAGGCAGGGAAATGTTAGCGAAAGAGGGTTTAAGACTTCATACAGATATGGAAAGTGCTGCTAAAGAAATAGTTGAATCGACGAAATAAAAATGGCGATATTAATAGATTCCGGAACAAAAGTCTTAGTACAGGGAATTACAGGAAGACAAGGAGCTTTCCATACCAAATTGATGCTCGATTATGGGACTAAAATTTTAGCAGGAGTAACCCCTGGTAAGAAAGGTCAAAGAGTCCATAATGTACCAGTATTTAACTACGTAGAAGAAGCGATTCAGGAATATCCCGAAATAAATACTTCTATTGTTTTCGTTCCTGCAAAATTTGCTTCTGATGCGATTATCGAAGCAGTAGATGCTGGCATAAAACTAATAGTAGTAATAACCGAGAGGATACCTATGCACGAAGAACTTTTCTTTATCAATTACGCAAAAGCGAAAGGTGTTAAGATTATAGGGCCTAATTGCCCGGGAATAATATCTCCTCCTTATTCTAAAGTAGGCATAATGCCTGCTCATCTTTTCAGCGCTGGAAGAGTAGGAATAATTTCGCGGAGTGGAACATTAACATATGAAATAGCGTACAGAATTTCAAAAAGAAATTTAGGAATAAGTACTGCTGTTGGTATAGGAGGAGATGCTGTGATAGGTACAGATTTCATAGAAATATATTCGATGTTCTTAGAAGACAAAGACACGGATGCTGTTGTAGTAATAGGCGAGATAGGCGGTGATTTGGAAGAAAGATTTGCAGAATATTACTCAAAACTAAGCAAGAAAAAACCAGTTGTGGCTTTTATAGCGGGTAGATCTGCACCTGAAGGAAAGAGGATGGGTCATGCAGGAGCCATAATATCAATGGGGCGTGGTGGGGCTACTGAAAAGATAAAAAGCCTGAAAGAAGCCGGAATACCTGTAGCAGAGTTCCCTGAAGATATCCCAGAGCTTTTATTAAAAATATTGAAGAATTCCTCTGGTTCACAAAAGGGCTAAGTATTATCGAAGATAACGCCGGGTACTTTTCATATATAGTTAGTCACGTTTTATACAATCACCTCAGTTAAATAAAAGTGGGTAAAGAAAGAGGTTTATTTTTGATTATTATAATTATATAAGTTAGTGAAATTAGAGAAAAGCGCTTTAGGTGTAGATATAACCCCAGCTAGTTCAAGGGATAGTCCTGTATATGCAGTAGCATTGGTCAAGAATGATGAAGTAGTGTTCACAGACGAGAGGGTGGAAGCTAAGTATCTGCTACGATATATCAAGAAATTTAAACCTGATTTTTTAGCTACTGATAACGTCTTTGAATTAGCCAGGAATGAAAACGAAATAAGAAAACTTGCTTTTCTTTTACCTGATAAAACTTGTTTAGTTCAAGTCACTGGAAACCCTTCATCGCCTTCAAGCAGTTTAATTGATATAGCTAGGGCAAGGGGTTTTGAGGTTGGAACTAAATTATCTCCTGTAGAGACAGCGATAATAGCCGCAAAATTAGCCTTGAAAGAAGAAGGGTATAAAATCAAACTAAAAGAAAATGAGACTTTCATTATAGTAACTAAGGCAATCGAACCTTCTGCGGGAGGAATGAGCATGAGCAGGTACAAAAGGAAGATATTCTCGAATATCTCCCATGCGATTTCAATAATAAAAGGAATATTGAATAACAATCACTTACCCTATGATTTCTTTCCTTCTAAGCACCCTAATGAAGGAGGAGTATTCATAGTGCAAGCACAAAGAGATATTGTTAAGAAATATATCAAGCCTTATGAAGGTTATGGAATTAGAATTAGAATAGCCCCTGTTGTAAGGAATAGAATAATAAATAAAGAAGAAATTGAAAATTCATTAAGATTACTTCTAGTAGGTTATGACCCAGGTATAACAGTAGGAATAGCCGCGATAGATCTGAAAGGTAATTTAATTCTCTTAGAGAGCAACAAATACACAGGATTGGATGAAATAAGAGAAAAGCTTGCTAGGCATGGTAGGCCCATAATAATATCAACAGATAAACCTTCAGTACCGGTTATGGTTAGTAAATTAGCCTCTAGTTTTGGCGCAGAGATTTTTTCACCAAAAGGTGAAATGAGAATAGACGAGAAGAAAGAGATTGTTAAGAAATACCTCGAAGAGAAGGAATTATTTAATATAAAGTTGGATAGTCACAAAAGAGATGCACTAGCAGCTGTAATAAACGCTTTCAAGAAATACCAACCTTTATATAATGAAATAGAAGAAGAAATCAAGAAAGCAAATCTAGAAAGGATATCAGCCCAAGAAGTTTTTGAAAAAGTCATTAAAAGTAAAAAAAATGTAAAAGAAACTATAGAAGAAATTGAAAAATCAATTACAAGTAAAGAAATAAAAATAAAAGAAATAAGGCACGAAGTTTATGATAAAGAAGAAATTGAAAAAAATAAAAGAAAATTGGAAGAAATGAAAAGTTTGATTAAACTTTTACAAAATATTATTACAGAAAAAGAAAATGTCATCACATCGCTAAAGAAAAAAATAGAAATGCTCCAAAAGGAAGAAAGAGCTAGAATCAGAACAAACAGAGAAGTTGTTCTTCTCAATCAAAGAATCGAGATATTGATCGAAGAAAATAATAAGTTAAGAGAAGAAATGGAAAAGTACAGAAAGATTTTTAAGGCAATAAATGACAGCTTAGCCGAAGTCATTGAAAAAAAATCTGAGCTGTTAGTAGAAGAAGATCCCACCGCTCTAGAAGACAAACAAAGAGAAGTTAGAATTTTCAGAGAGTTGCCCAAATTTGAAGAAAAAACCCTAAACCTATTGCTCAAAAATAGGACAAAGGCAATACTATATAAGGACAAAGCTGAAGAAAGCACACTTAGAAGTCTAGAAAGAATAGGAATCCCTGTCATAAAACTCGAAGAAATACCTCATATGGATTTGGGTAATATCGTTATAGTTAACAAATCTGAGCTATGCAAAAAGATTGAAGAGAAAAAGAGTAAACTTATAGAGTTTGATGATGAAGAAAGGAAGAAACTGATTAAGCTATTCGAAGATTATAGGAAATTGAAAATTTAAGCAAATAATTAATTGAATGAGTTATGAAGTATGTTTTCATCAAAGACTGGGAGCAATTCAAAAGAGTATTAGATGACAAAAAGGAAAAAGTCGTGTACTACGTTATCGATAAATACAAGCGCAGAGTGAAGCTAAAGTTCTTAGTGAACGACGTAGTTTATGTGTATAGCTCAAAACCGGATGACTTTCCTTTTGAATGTGGCATATTAGAAGAACCGCCTGAAGAAATAGTTAAATTTACGAAAGCTGAACCCGTGAAGAATGAAATTTTTGGTAAAGAAATCACCTATTTGGTTGGAGCCCAGAAAATAAGAGGGTTTAATCTCTGGTGTGTTTACAGCGATTTTAGCAGAACCGTAAAAGAAGAACTCAGCAAGATACTGTCTGATTATGTTTTAGTAGAAGGCGATATCAGGGAGATTTAAGCTAATACTGAAGGCGGTACGCTTATATAAAGAATATTATTACCCCTTACTAGAATCTTACCATACTTGATTTTTGTCTCTCCATTACTTGTGATTTCTTCTGCATCCTCAAGGATTAAGTTCATATTCTGATCTGCGCTCACTAAAACACCCCTATATTGCGTATTGTCTTTTAAATAAACAGTGACTGTGTCATTAATACATTTAAATATTAGCTTCAAAGGGGATATTTGTTGCTCAGTTGTGGCTTTCATGGATATCCTATTAAACCTTATGAGACATATAAAGTTAAACTTATCAACTATTCTTTTATACTTTCCAGTATAATTAGATTAGATGAAAGAAAAATCCCTTACACTCAGAGATATAGAAGGGATAGGTCCTGCCACAGAAGCGAAACTTAAAGAGGCAGGTTACACGACAGTCGAATCATTGGCTTTCGCTTCTGCTAAAGAATTAGAAGAAGCTATTGGTTTAAGTTACGAAAAGGCCCTTGAGTTGACTGAAAATGCAAGAAAACTTTTGGGTATAGGATTCATGACTGCTGAAGAATACTACAAGAAAAGGCAAAACATAGGTTATATAACAACGGGCAGTAAAGCATTAGATAATCTATTAGGTGGAGGGATTGAGACACAAGCAGTAACTGAATTGATAGGAGAATTTGGCACCGGGAAAACTCAGTTGTGTCACCAGCTAGCAGTTAATGTCCAATTACAAAAAGATAAAGGAGGACTGGAAGCCAACGCTATATATATAGACACTGAAGGTACTTTTAGACCGGAAAGAATAATACAAATAGCCAAGTATTTAAAGCTAGACCCTATAGAGACACTGAAAAGGATTTTCTATACCAGGGCATACAATAGCGATCATCAAATATTGATAGTAGAAGAATTATTAGAGAAAATGCCTAAGTTTAATGCAAGATTACTCATAATAGATAGCATAGTCAGCCATTTTAGGAGCGAATACCCAGGAAGGGAGAATTTGGTCGTGAGACAACAAAGACTTAATAAGCATATACATGACCTACATAGAATAGCCAATCTATATAATGCAGCTGTTGTTGTAACGAATCAAATAGTAGCAGCTCCTGATGTTTTCTTCGGAAATCCAAATAGACCAGTGGGAGGCAATATAGTAGCGCATGGATGCACTTATAGATTGATGCTAAGAAAAGGGAGGGAAAATCAAAGAATAATAAAAATATTCGATTCCCCTATTCATCCTGAGAGCGAGACTGTGTTCTTGATTCATGAAGGAGGGATTAAAGATATAGAAAGCTAACTCATACTCAAATTGAGTTTTTCATTTTGATGAAAACAAATCAGATATCCCCTAAACGCTCTTCGAAGATTTTATTAATTCTTTCATAATCTTCTAGTGTACCAAGATCATAGTATTCGCCTCTTATTGTATAAGCATAAACTGGAAGCTTATTTCTTAAAAGATCCATCACGAACTCATTCATTTTATACACCCTTCCCTCTTTAACGTAATTTAATGAAAGAGGTTCTGCAACAAATACGCCTACGCTAGCATTAAAAGACAAACTAGGTTTCTCGTCCCATCTAGTGACTTTGCCTTCCTTATTATGAGTTATTACGCCAAATCTTAGAGGTAAAGACGCTTGATGAGTAGCTATTGTAAAAACTGAATTCTTTGCTTTATGATATTCAATCATTTCTCGCAGATCAAAATTTACTATTATATCAGCGTAACATATTACAAAAGTACTCTTCATAAGCCCTTTAACTACACTTAATTGACCTGCTGTACCTAAAGGCTTAGAATATATGAACTGAACTTCCTTATAGTTAGATGAAAGATAACTTTCTACCATCTTGCCGAAATTGGATAAAACAATCTTTATCGAAGAAATACCGTTGGAAATAAGCCACTCCACCAAATGTTCTATTATGACTTTATCCCCTACTCTAAGTAAAGGTTTGGGAATTACGTAGCTTAAAGGTTTAAGACGCCTACCTATTCCAGCAGCTAAGATCAAAGCATCCATAGACCAATAAGAACATTCTTTTATAATATTTTTAAAGAAGAGTTAATTGAAAATGCTTTTAAAAAGAGAAGATTTGATAAGATTGAAGAAAGAAATGATTTATATTTCTACCGGATCCAAACCTTTGGACGAAATTTTAGAGGGAGGTTTAAAGAGCTTCACGATTACGGAGATATACGGCGAAGCTGGAACAGGTAAAACTCGATTATTACATCAATTTTTGCTTTATGCTGCTAACACACTGAAGGAGGACGTAATCATGATAGATAATGAAGGGAACTTTAGACCTGAGATTATTAAAAAAATGCTTCCTAGAGTTGAGAAAAAACCAAAGATAGATAATTCAATAAACATTTACGAAAAAGACTTTTTATCCTACGAAGAATTGCTGAGAAAAATAAGGATAGCGAAAACATTTGATAGTGACCAGTTTTTAGGTATATTAAATCATCTGAGAAAGCTTAATGTTAAATTCTTAGCGATAGATACTTTGGTGACTCATCTAAGAACATTAAACCTTAAAGAGTACTCGGAAAACTTAAAGGAAACCCTTCTGATATTAAAAGAACTAGCAGATAAAGGGGCCTGTGTAGTTTTCACCAACCAGGTAACATTTAGAGATGAAAAAAATGTTCCAATCGGGGGTAAACTTATTGATAAGATCGTAGATTTTAAGATAAGGCTTACAAAAGAAGATTCTCGAATAAAACTCTCTCTAGAAATACCTCCTACTAAGAGAACTTTATTTTTCAGAATAACTAGTAAGGGGTTTTTGCTTTAAATGGAAAATAAAATCGAAGAGAAACTTAGGGCTTATTTAAAGAAAATCATCATTGAAAGAGAAACGGAAAAGATCGTGGAGGAAATACAGAATATAAGAATTAATAACGACTTTGAAAAAGGATATCTTGATTTTATTATTGGTTTGATAAAGCACATCAAAAAAGAATCGAGCAGTTTTCAAAGATTCTCTTTATTTAAAAAGATTCTCGAAAAAGAAGACTTAGAGGAGTTAAGGAAGATCTCGGGAGTAAATTTCTATGATGACCTTTGGTTAATCGGTTTTAAAACTGCATTGAAGGAGGTTTTAGAACTTTTATTACCAAACTCCAACGCTAATGAAGAGGGTAGCTACTAAACCGTAGAAAACAATCCAAGCTAATACGTAAATCCCAATACCGTGTCTTGGAGGAGGATCTGTTTTATTTTTTAGAATCACACTTCGCATAAAGTTATTTGATAGTAAGTAGAATAAAATCAAAAGAACTAATGAAAATGGACCTAATTGAGGAGGTAGCATGCCGCTTATTACACCTGCAAGAATACCGAATAGGAAACGTAAATAGTATAGTTTATCAAGTGTTTTATAATCCAGTTTTATCTGTTCTTTAGGAGATGGTTTTTTGGAAGACATCTCTCAATGTTTTAGATATATTATCCCTATTCAATTTTTTAAGGAATACTTTAATAAATGCTTTCTTTAACAAGGTTTATAGAACCGAGATAGGGTATATTTTTAGATTTAGAAAAGGAGACGATACACATTTTTTGCTGATAGACATTAAAGGATGGATATTCTTAACCCAATATATCCCTGAAGAGAAGAAAAAAGATGGGTTTGTAAGTATCACAAGAGAAAAATTAACAGGTAAAAGATTGTTGGACATAAAAATGCCTTTTTTTGATAGGTATCTTAAACTTGAATTCGAAGACGATTTAACGCTTTATGTGGAATTCATGGAAGGCGGAAACATCGTGCTTACTAAAAATAACGAGATCATCGCCGCAGCGAAGACTATAGATGAAAAGAAAAGAAGAATCAAATCTAATACTCCGTATATCCCACCTGTTGTGAACGAGTTTAACCCTCTAAAAGATGATTTCAATACTATTCTCCCTAAAATATTGAATTCGAAAGGAAACATAGTGGCTACTTTATGGAAGTTTGCAGGAATACCGCCAGAAATCGTAGAAGAAAGTTGTTTAGAAGAAAACATCGATAAAAGATTATTGCCTAAAGAATTGCCTTCTGAAAAATTAGAAGGTTTGTTTTTAAAGATTAAAGAGAAAATTAAAGAATACGTATATGAATCAAAACCTTGTATCATAATTGACAAATCAGGATTTTACGAAAACGTAATTAATCATGAACTAGTCTTATATAAAGAATATAATAAAAAATTTTTTGATAATTTAAACTCTGCAATAGAAGATTACTTCTTTAAAATGAAAGAGTACCAAATTAAAAAAAGTGAAGAAGAGAAAAAGATAAAGGAGAAGGAGAAAAAAGAAAAAGTTATTGAAAAATTAAATGAAGAAATAGAAAAAATTAAAAAAGAAAATGAAAATATTATTAAATTAATAAATATATTTAAAAATAATTTTGAAAAGATTAGTAAAATATTTGAAGAAATAAATAAAAAAGTTTTGGAAAAAAAATGGGAAGATATTACAAATACATTAACAAAAAATTGGGATACAGAATGGGGCAAGATAAAGGAAATAAATTTAAAAGATAAGATTATTGAAATAGAATTTGAAAATACGATAGTTGAATTAAATTTATTATATGATGCAATGAAAAATATTAATTTACTTTTTAACAAAATAAAAGAAAATAAGACAAAAATAAATAAAATTGAAGAAAAAATGAAAGAGATGAGGATAAGTTTAAAAGAAGAAAAAATAGAGAAAACCATTGAATTAAAGAAAATCGAGAAGAAAAAATGGTACGAGAATTATTTATGGTTCTTCTCATCTAATAGATTTCTTATAATAGCTGGTAGAGATAGCACTCAAAATGAAGCATTGATAAAAAGAAGAACAGAAAAGGACGATATGGTATTTCATGCCGATATTCATGGTTCTCCTTTCTTGTTATTGAAAACAGAAGGTAAAGAAGTTAGTGAAAAAGATATCCTAGAAGCTGCACAATTTGTAGCCTCCTATTCTAGTGCTTGGAAAGAAGGGTTACGCGCAATAGATGTATATTGGGTTAAACCTGAACAAATATCCAAGAAGGCTCCTTCAGGGACGTATTTGACTAAGGGCTCCTTTATGATATACGGAAAGAAGAATTATTTGAAAAACGTTCCTTTAGCACTAGCAATTTTAATCGATGAAGAATACATACCTAAAGTATTGCCAGAAGTCGCTTGTAGCGATAAAGATAGAATAACTATTGTGCCAGGTAGGATGACTAAAGAAGAGGTTTGTGACAAAATAATATCTCTGCTTAAGTCTTCTGGTATAAAATTGAAAGAAAAAGAATTCAGGGAAGCACTGTTGAGAGATCTTCCTAAAGGAGGATTTGAGATATCTTACATTTCAGATAAGTTCGTAAAAATAAATAAACGAAATATTTAATATTGCTATGATGGGGTTTAAGGATGAACCGCCACGCATTCACGTCAAAGATATAATGAATAACAAGCCGCTTTGTGTGGATAAAAACATAAGTGTAGCTATTCTCGCTGAAGTGATGAGTAAAAAAAACCTAGAAGCCGCGGTGATCGTAGAAAATGATACTCCTATTGGAATAGTAACCGAAAAAGATCTTCTCGTGAAAGTTCTCGCTAAAAACAAGAATCCTGAGAATACCAGAGCTGAAGAAATAATGTCCACTCCTATCATAACGATACCCCCAGATGCAGATATCATTACGGCTATGAAGAAGATGCTCTCTCACAACATAAGAAGGTTGATAGTTACGGAAGGAAATGAAGTGGTAGGTATTTTAACGGTCTCAGATTTACTAAGAATAACCCCATCTTTAATAGAAATCATTCAAGAAAGAGTTTCAATTAATGTAAACAAGCAAGAAAGCATCGCGGGATATTGTGATATTTGTGGTCAATGGAGTGAATTCTTGACTTTAGTAGATGGCCAATATGTTTGTGAGAACTGCAGAGAATGAAGAGAAAAAACTCATCTTATGTGATGAGAATACATGAGATATGCGATACTACAGTAAAACCTTTACCTTATGATGAACTCGCTTATAAAGCTAAATCATTTCTAAAGAGCAGAGGGTTGAAAAAAATAGCAGTCGTAGATGAAAAGAACTTGAGAGTCATAGGTGTCATTAGAAGAGAGAAAATCATAGAGCTCCCCTCAACTTCAAGTAATACAATTCTATTGAAAGATTTATTAGAAGAAGTCAAATTTTATGCTACTCTAGACGACTCTGCAGAAGTGGTCATCAAAGAAATGTTCAAGTATAATGAAGATTGTACTCCTGTAATAGAAAACGATAAAAGTTTCACTTATGCAGGCATTCTAACCATGGAGGCAATACTTGACGCAGTTACTAAATTAGGGAGTGAAAATCTGAACAGACTTGTTAAAGAAATAATGATAAGGGAAGTGCCCCATCTTAAAGCTAATGACACTTTGTATAATGTATGGAAGAAAATGAAAGAAACTAAACAATCTGGATTGGTAATAATAAATGATGAAAATAAAGTAGTAGGTGTTTTAACCCAACATGATTTGTTAGCCTCGAGAATATCATGGTTGCCTTTAGCACTTAAAGATGATAAAGGAAAACATACGCTTTATGTTTCAGATTTAATGAACAAGCACGTTCATACGCTGAATGAAAACGTGACCGTATTAGAGGCTTCCAAGCAAATGCTTAAATATCGAATAGGACTTATGCCAGTGGTCAATGAGGAAGAAAAAATAGTAGGTGTAGTAAATAGAAGAATCTTGGTGGAATTGTTATCTGATGCGTTGTGAATTAAACAATCTAACCCGCTTTAATTACTGCCTCCTTAAAAGAATATAAATAAATCTCCTTCTATTATTCCATCTTAGGGATTATGAATCAAAGATTTCTAGAAGGTAAATACGCAGAAATACCTCTCTCCAAATACGCTATAAAGGATGTATTTATAATAGGGCCAAATGATAATCTAGCTTTCGCAAGGAAATTGATGTTGAAGAATAATATTTCTAAATTAGTAATGGTAGAAAACGGTGATATAGCTGGAATAATTTCATTAAGGGACATAGCAACCATACTCATAGAAAATT